>CAJXNF010000005.1 GCA_913056375.1 uncultured Pseudomonadota bacterium
TTCTTGAGTTGGAAAGCGTTCATCGGCACGGGCAGTGACAAAGTGACCACTTAGTGGCATAATTCCATGCCCATATAGGCAAAGTTTGGTCAAAAATTCCCAGTTGATTGCTGCAATTTGCTGCTGTACTGCTGTAAGATCATGGCGTGAAACTGCTACTGGAAACGAACTTGTGTCCAGGGAGGACTGATTCAATAGTTGGCTATCATGAACCAACACCAATTGGACACCAACGCGATGCAATAGTGCGAGTTCTTCCATGATTTTGGGAGCGGCATCTCGTTGTAATAATTCTCCACTGACACAAACAACGAAAATTTGATGATGGAACTCTTCCAAATACGGCAACGAACCGCGAAGTGCTCGCACCAGCGACTGTTGGTTCTCTAAAACTTCGTCTCTCCGTGTCAACTTCTCTTCCTCCTGATTTTTTGATCTCATCGCCTGATTCTCTATCAGTCGTAATACCCAGTTATAATAGCAGCAGCTTGTTGAAAAATTGTCTGCAAGCCCTGGAACTGCAGACGGCTTCGACGTCTAGTTTTGAAGTCGTTGTTGTGAACGATGGCTCAACAGACGATACCGCAAAAATGTTGGAGGAATTTCATCAACAAACCCACCTCCAACTACGAGTTCTACATCAGCACCGCTCTGGCCCAGGTCGAGCACGCAACGCTGGAGTAGCCTTGGCCCGATTCAATTGGATCGGCCTACTAGATGCTGATGTACAAGCTGACTCAAATTGGGTGGAATCAGCGTTGGTTTGGATTCACGACCAACCAAGCGCAGGAGCTGTTGAGGGTCAGACTATCGTTGGTAATCGAGAACAAATCACGCCCTTGACACACCAGACCGAAAACCGTCAGGGCGGTCGATATCCAACATGTAACTTGCTGGTTCGCAAACAATTTTGCCATTTCCACTCTGGGTACAAAATTCCTTTCCGAGAAGACACAGACCTGGCTTTCTCAATTCTCGAAGGAGGCTTCTCCATTCCCTTTGCCCAGGATCTGATCGTCTACCATCCTCCCTTAGCTCCAAAAGCTTCTCGTCCAACTCAATTGGCAAAGCGCTACTTTTTTGATGGCTTACTGAGTCGACGATTCCCGTGGCGCGCCACACAGCAATTGGACATCCATCAAGTATGCGGCCTCCAGATCCCCAACTTAAAAAAATGGGGCTACAGCCTGATTGCACTTGTGCAGATGCTGATCCTGACAAGCCTAGTTTTCTTACCAACTACCCAATTACCAGCTTTGCTTTTGCTGTTTATCTATGCTTCAGGAACTCTTCTAAGCTATCGCCTGCTACTACAAAGTTGGAATCTAAAGCACTGGGGACTGTCCCAGCTATTCGCCTACTCTCAAAGAATCCACCTACTACCCTGGTCAATGATCAAAGCACTGTTGAAGGGCTATTGGCACTTCCGAGGAACCCAGCGCTTCTCTAGAGCCCAGTGGTGGGAAGAGGTACGCCTGGGACCCCCTTCCCAACGGCCTAGGGATTTGATTGTACTCACAGATCACGAATGGAATCACAGTTCCTCTTTTTACGAGCAACAACTGGCCCAACATCTAGCTCGAACTGGCCATCGCGTTTTATTTGCCACCGTCAACTCTGAAATATCGCAAACAAGATTTTCCTGGCAGGAGAAGATCAACCAGTGGATCTCTCCAATCCGTCAAACTGAGACAAATCTCTACGTCTGGTCCACGAACAAAATCCCCTTGTTGAGCAAAACCCCCATTCACCATAAATTACTGGGGTGGCTACTTCGGCATCGCTTCCAGCAACTTGGCTGGGAAAACCCACTTGTTTGGTCCTTTCTCACGGATGGGAGCCAAATTACTCAAGCTGCTGGACTCAGTGATCTGATTTACCATCATTTGGAAACAGAAGACACAGAGCAAAAAACTGATAAAAAAGCACTTCCAGAAATTTGTAGCGAAGCCCAAATGATCTTGACCAATACAAAGCAGAGTCAGCAATTTTGCCAAAGATGGAATCCCAACACTCGCTTTCTGCAGAGTTTTGATGAACTAGGGATTTTGCGCTACTCCAACACCATTCAGGAAACGATATTTCGCTCTTCAGAAAAGCAACCTATCTCTCACCTTGCTCTTTCCGGTACTTGAATCCATAAGCTTGTCGAACTCACTTTTGCCTTGCCCTCTCTGCGGGCTTGCCCCAAAGATGATCCTCTTGATTTCCTTGATTCTGCCGTGTCCGCTCTCAGTACTGCCACACCATGAACCTATTTCCTCTCATTTCCTACAAATTTTCACAGAAAACCTTTCGAAAACTGCAACGCAAGGGACTGAGCGAAGAAGTCATCCGTCAACTATCTCACCTTGAGGAAAAGTTTTTCGAAACTCCCGAAGAACTGCAAGCAGAGTTGCCTGAGACAGCCGCAGTTCGTAACAATGAAAAGCTCCTTCTTCGAAGTGCCAAGGGGTATTGTCGCTTAGACCGTCTGATTCCAAACCGTTCGATCCGTGAGTGGGTTGAAGCCCTGCTATTTGCGCTGATTGTCGCTACAGTGGTGCGTACCTACCTGTTCGCACCCTTCAAGATTCCTTCAGGATCGATGATCCCTACCATTCAAATTGGTGATCACATCTTCGCGACAATGTATACCTATGGCACAGAAATTCCGATCCTGGGTATACGAGTCTTTACTGACCCAGTCAAACGGGGAGATATCGTCATCTTTCCTTATCCAAAAAATCCGTCGGTTGATTATATCAAGAGGACGATTGGACTCCCGGGAGAGACCCTGGAAATTCGCAATGATAAAGTGTTCATCAACGGGAAAGAATTGGATGAACCCTATGCTTTTTTTGATCGCCCAAAAGGGCAATCCGATCAAAACCAAAGCTTCAGTGATGGACCAGTCAGCAACTTCGGGCCAGTCCAAATCCCCGAAGGAAAGTTATTCGTGATGGGAGACAACCGTTACAACAGCGCAGACAGTCGCTACTGGGGATTTGTAGATGTTGATGAAATCAGTGGCAAAGGCCAAATCATCTACTGGTCGCACGACCCACGCGAAAGTCTGACCTCTGGCTATCAGTTCTCACGTATACTGACCCTACTCCGATGAGTAGCACCCGAGAGATCCCATGAAAACGTCCCGTAATGATTTATGCTGGTGTGGCAGTGGCAAAAAATATAAGAAGTGCCACATGCTGCGAGACAAGATGAGCTCTTTTGGAAGACGAGGAACCCGAGGAGTGATCATCAAGACCGAAGAGCAGATTGAAGGCATTCGGCGTAGTAGCCAGTTGACTCGCAAGATCCTGGATATGGTGCAGGAGCGAATAGGTCCAGGTATCACAACCGAACAGATCAATGACTGGGTTCACGAAGAAACCTTGGCCAACAACGCCTATCCTGCACCACTCAATTATCGTGGCAAATCAGCAGTAGGATTTCCCAAGAGCGTTTGCACCTCGGTCAACAATGTTATCTGTCATGGAATTCCCGGCAATGAAGTACTGAAGGAGGGGGACATTATCAATGTCGATGTTACTAGTATCCTCGATGGGTATTATGGTGACGCAAGCAGGATGTTCCTGATTGGAGATGTCTCGGAAGAAGCAAAAAACTTAGTCGATATTACCCAAAAATGCCTACAGATTGGTATCCAGCAAGTGAAGCCTGGTAAAACTACTGGAGACATTGGCCACGCAATTCAGACTCACGCAGAAGGTCTGGGCTATTCTGTTGTCAGAGACTTCGCTGGTCATGGAGTTGGTATTGAATTCCACGAAGAGCCTCAAATTCTCCATTATGGCAAGCCCAATACGGGCGTATTGCTTCAACCTAATATGGTCTTCACCATTGAACCGATGATCAATATCGGTCGTCCAGAGTGTAAATTGCTCAGCGATGGATGGACGGCTGTCACGCAGGACGGATCGCTTTCCGCCCAGTGGGAACACACCATTCGGGTCACTGCCAATGGCTCAGAAATTCTGACTGCCTAAATTGGCAACCATCGAATTTCCTTGTATTTTCTGCCCTGCTTTCTAGGCTGTTAACAAAGAGTACCAACGCCACTTCTATAAACGGACCTCATGGACTCCTGGAACAAGCCACCTCGTAAATCACCCTGGGACAAGCGACAACCAACTCCGCCGAATGTCGATGAACTGCTGAACAATCTGCAGAATCGCTTCCGGCACCGTCTGCCTCAAGGCAACGCAGGCCTAATCTTGATTGTTGTCGCAGCCGCTGTCTGGCTGGCAACCGGATTTTTCATCGTTGATCCTCAAGAACAAGCCGTAGTGAAGCGTTTCGGAGTTGTTGATCGCGTCGTTGGACCTGGCCCGCACTACCATTTGCCCTCGCCTATCGAGAATATAGACATAGAGAAGGTCACAGAAGTGCGCCGACTTGAAATTGGCTTCCGTACCATTGACCCAGGGCCTCCAGCTCGCTACCGGCAAGTACTGAAGGAATCCCTGATGCTTACTGGTGATGAGAATATTATCAACGTACAATTCACTGTACAGTATCGCATCAATGATCTGGAAGGCTACCTGTACAACTTGACTGAGCCAGAATCGACAGTACGTGCAGCTTCTGAATCTGCCATGCGTGAAGTTATCGGAGATACCAAGGTAATGGACGCACTGACTGTTGGCAAAAGCCTGATCGAAACAAATACAGCTACCTTGCTACAGGAAATCCTCAAAGGCTACGACTCTGGAATCTCTATTGTGAACGTCAAGCTTCAGGATGTGCACCCACCAGACGAGGTCAAAGAAGCCTTCAAGGATGTGGTCAGTGCTCGCGAAGATCAGCAAAAGATGATCAATGAAGCTGAGGGTTACAAAAATAATCTGATTCCGAAAGCCCGAGGGGAAGGCGTGCAGATTGTGAACGAAGCACAGTCCTACTCTGAGCGGACAGTTCTACTGGCACAGGGTAAGGCAAGCCGCTTCGAGCAGATTTACGAAGAATACCGAAAAGCCAAAGACATCACCAAGGCTCGCATCTACATCGAAACAATGGAAGAGGTCTTGCCCAAGGTCAACAAGGTCATTGCTGACGAGAAGCTGGGGCAAAATTTCATGCCATTCCTCCCAATCAATGAACTGCGACGCGCAGCCAATACCGACAGTGGAGTACGTCAGTCCACGACCATGCGCTAATTATGAAAGCCTGCTTCACGGCAGGCTTCCCCTCTACTAATGAAAAGCACGTCCACGCTCACGAAATCGTTCGTATAGCTTGCACCAGTCCTCGAATTCCAGATTTTCAGGCCGCAACTTCAAATATTGCTCCTCCAAACTCTCTCTTTCCTGCTGAAACCAATTTGGAAACTGTTGTTTCAGATTGCCTATCAACGTCTTTCGCCGTTGTTGGAAAAGGCGCCTGACAAATTCCAGAAAGTTTTGTTCTTCTTCCTTGCTCCAGCCACTTTTTCTAGGCCACAAATGCACGACAGCAGAATTCACCTTTGGAGGAGGAGCAAAAGCATCTGGGGGAACTTCAAAAGCTAATTTACGTTCAAATCCGAGACTTCCAGCAAGAGAGAGTGTACCGAACGATTTGCCACCTTCTGCAGTGGCACAGATTCGTTGAGCAACTTCGTACTGAACCATCAAGGTCCAAGAATCCCAGTATTCTCTCCAAGGTAGCAGGTGAAAGAAGATTGCTGTTGCCACATTATAAGGCAAGTTAGCGACGATTCGAGCTGGTTGACTTGAAGGGAGTAGCTCCTCAATTGGCAACTTGAGCACATCTCCACATAACAATTGAAATTGAGTTGATCCTGCAAATTCCTGCTGCAGAAAACCTTGTAGGCTTGGATCAATTTCTACTGCTTTCACAAAAGCACCCATTTCCAGCAGGGCTCTAGTCAGTACCCCTCTGCCAGGTCCGATTTCCAACACTTGTTCCCCAGCCTGCACACCAGCCAACTCAATCATACGTTGTACATAGCGTTCCCGTACCAGAAAGTGCTGTCCCCATTTCCGTTTCATAATCACACCGAAATTCACTTGTTTTTGCGGAGAAAGTTCGTTGGAATGCACGTTTTTTCTCTCAACTCTCTGATGATGACCGGAAAACAACGACGCGCACTTCGTGCCCTTGCACATTCACTCAAACCATTGTTGCAGTTGGGCAAACATGGACTCAGCGATCAGTTCCTGGAGCAATTGAACACTGCTCTTTTACAACATGAGTTGATCAAGTTAAAGGTGTTGGAAAATGCTCCCAATACACCACGGGAAAGCGCTAAAATTCTCGAAGAGCAGCCAGCATTAGAAATCATTCAGGTCATAGGACGTACCATTGTACTCTATCGCCCTCACCCTGAAGATCCACAAATTATCCTGCCCTCTTCTGATTGATTCTCAGCCACTGTAGGAACGCATGAGCCAGACCTTCTACTGCACCACGCCGATTTACTACGTCAATAGCAATCCGCACATTGGGCACGCTTACACCACCATCGTCAGTGATGCCATCATCCGTTTTCGGCGACTGTTCGGGGAAGATGCCTACTTTCTCACAGGCACCGATGAACATGGCCAAAAAATCGCTGAATCTGCAGCCAAAGCGAAGATGGAGCCGCAGGCGTTTGTTGACATGATGACTCAAAAGTTCAGAGAGCTTTGGCCTGAACTACACATCGAACCAGATCAGTTCATCCGCACTACCGAAGAACGCCACAAGCAAATTGTTCAACAGATCCTGCAGCAAATCTATGACAACGGCGAAATTTTTCTAAAGGAATACGAAGGCCACTATTGTGTGGGTTGTGAAGAATTTCTCAACGAAAGTGAGCTCGTCGAAGGGCAATGTCCAACTCACCAAAAAGCCCCTGAGTTTCGCCAGGAGCGCAATTACTTCTTCCGGATGAGCGCTTACCAAGACTGGCTTGTCCAAATGCTGAAGGATCAACCTGACTGGATCTATCCGGGACGATATCGCAATGAAGTCTTACGATTTTTGGAAAATCCACTGCAGGACCTATGCATCTCACGTCCAAAATCACGCCTGACCTGGGGAATCGAACTGCCTTTCGACAGCGATTTTGTGACCTATGTCTGGTTTGATGCATTGCTGAACTACGCTTCTGCGCTCGACTGTCCAGATGGTGAGTTGTTCCAACGCTACTGGCCTGTCTGTCACCACATCATTGGCAAAGACATTCTGAAGACCCATGCCGTTTATTGGCCCTGCATGCTCAAGGCAGCTGGCATGACACCCTTCGCAAGATTGGTCGTGCATGGTCACTGGGTAAGCAGCGGATCCAAGATGAGCAAAACCCTTGGAAATGTGGTCGATCCTCTGGCGATGAAAGAAAAGCTAGGAGTGGATGGACTGCGCTACTTCCTCGTACGGGACATGAGTTTTGGTGAAGACGCGAACTTCACTGAGGAACTAGCCATCACTCGCTACAATGGCGATCTTGCGAATAACTTTGGCAACCTACTTAGCCGAAGTGTCAACCTCAGTCGCCAGAATTTTAGCGAGTTGGTTCCTGAGTGTGGTGCATTGACCGATGCAGAGACAGAACTCCGAACACAGTTTCAAAAAGGAGTGGAGCAGGTACAAGAATTTATCCGTCAGTTCTACCTACACAAAGCGCTCGAACACATCGCTTGGATGGCCAGTCAAGTCAATGGATATCTCCAGCAGCAAGCTCCATGGCAACTGGCCAAACAACCAGATCAACGTGAGCGTCTGGGTACCGTGCTCTACACAGCCCTCGATGCCACACGCATCTTGATTGGCCTACTTGCTCCGGTAATGCCTGAAAAAATGAAGCTTGCCTCAACAACCCTTGGGTTAGAAGGTCTTCCTCAACTGACAGAGCTTCAGCCAGGATTATTGCAAAGCGGCACAGCACTCCCCAAGCCTGAACCCCTCTTCCCTAAAATTCAGGTACCCAAAGCACAACAGGAAGCACCAATCCCCAAAGAAGATTCTGCTCCTGGATCTGAAGCCACTCCATTGAATATTGATGAATTCAACAAAGTTGAGTTGAAGGTTGGCCTGATTCGAGATTGTGCCCCTGTTGCCGGATCAGACAAGCTACTGCACTCACAAGTTGATCTGGGAGAAGGGCGCTTGCGCTCTATTGTTTCTGGGGTGGCTCCGAGGTTCTCTCCTGCTGACTTGATCGGACAGCGTGTTATCGTGGTCAGCAACTTGCGTCCAACCAAGCTGAGAGGAGTGCTTTCAGAAGGGATGATCCTTTTTGCCGAATCGGAAAAAGGCTTTGAATTGGTAAAAATTCCAGAAAGTGTTGTACCTGGCTCAACCGTTCGCTAAAGCCTAAATTGAGGCGTTTGCTTTGATTTGACAAAGGACAGGTCGGATGGAATACTGCCACTGATTTTGTTTGATTTGTTTTGCCTGCTGGAGTTTGCATGCGCGAGTACCTTCCCATTTTGATCATGATCTTGGTTGGCATCGGGTTAGCCGGAGTCTTCACTGCCATCAGTATCTTGTTTGGACCCAAGCTGAGTACCGAGACCAAGCAAACTCCTTTTGAGTCTGGATTCCTGACTCAAGGCACAGAAGGGCAGCGCTACGATGTCAAATTCTTCATGACAGCCCTGGTTTTCCTCGTTTTTGACGTCGAAGTCGTTTTTCTCTATCCCTGGGCAGTACAAATTCGCGAGTTGCACTGGCCTGGCCTGATTGCAGCGCTATTCTTCATTGGTGTACTCGTCCTTGGTCTGGTCTACGACTGGAAAAAGGGCGCATTGGAATGGGAATGATCCACCACTCAGTTCAAGGAACCTATGGAATCTGCCCACTACGGTGATTTCCTGACCACTAAATTTGATAATGTGGTCAACTGGGCACGCAAGTTTTCCCTGTTTCAGTACCCATTTGTCACAGCTTGCTGTGGAATGGAGTACATGTCTGCCTCCTGTTCCCACTACGACGTTTCGCGCTTTGGTGCAGAAATTCCTCGTTTTTCACCACGCCAGTCCGATGTTCTCTGGGTAGTTGGCACCGTCACTCACAAGATGACTCCCATCCTACGCAACGTCTACGACCAAATGGCTGAACCAAAGTGGGTGATTGCTTTCGGTGCCTGTGCTTCCTCCGGAGGCTTCTACCAGAACTACTCTGTGCTGCAGGGAATTGATCGGGTGATCCCGGTAGACGTTTACATTGCTGGCTGTCCTCCACGTCCCGAGGCCGTGCTAGATGGACTTATGGAACTACAGAATCGCATCCAGAATGATGGACCCAGCGCGATTCAAGGCAGCATCAATTCTGCTGCAATCAACCATCTGGACCAAAAGAAACTCCAACTCAGCCGTTTCCTCGAAATCCCTGAAACCGAAGTGGTTGAGAATGTTCAGAATCCAAAGAGCAACCGCTCAAGCAAGCCGGGCTATAGCTACTCCAAAGACTACATCAACACCAACGCCACACTGGGCTACGACACGCCGAAAGGTCGCCGTGACAAGGACAATCTCAAAACAGGTTGAAGGCTATGCCTGAGGAAAGTTCAGCAAGCACAGAGAGTACTGAGGCCTCGGAACCCATTGAAACCAGTGTGGTCATCAACCTGGTTCAACAGGAGTATCCTGCAGCGATGTTGACTACCCATCGGCATCGTGGTGATGAGACCATCGCATTAAAACGCGAGTTTATCCAGCCGGTCTGCCGACTACTGCGAGATCATCCAGATTGCCGATTTGAGATGTTCGTTGACCTGACTGCTGTGGATTATTTGCTGATTGAAACCGATCTACAGCAAACCGAGCGCTTTGAAGTCGTCTACCATCTACGCTCACTCAGCAAGGACCACCGAATTCGCCTGAAGTGTCCTGTACCTGAAGACGATTGCCAGATTCCTTCGATTCACATGCTCTGGCACGCGGTCAACTGGTACGAACGAGAATGCTACGACATGTACGGTATTCACTTTGAGGGACACCCCAATCTAACCCGCATCTTGATGTACGAACAGTTCCAGGGACATCCCCTGCGCAAGGACTATCCTGTGGACAAGCAGCAACCCCTGCTCGAACTCAACGATGTCGAAGAGCGTTACCACTATGGGAGGTTTGAGTGAACGCCAGTGAGCTAACCACGATCTCTGCAGAAGAGTTGAAGCCGGTTCACCTGCCCGGTGCCATTATTCCAGCCCCACCCGAAGATTCAGACACCTCGATCATGCGCATCGAAATCGGTCCAGCTCACCCAGCAATGCATGGTATCGTGCGTCTGACCACCTACCTGGACGGTGAGCAGATTGTTGGAATGGTGCCAGAGATTGGCTACCTGCACAGGGGCTTTGAGAAAGAGTCTGAGAATTCCAAGTGGATTCAGGTCATTCCTTACACAGATCGCCTCAATTACGTTTCACCGGTGCTCAACAACATCGGCTACTCAATGGCTGTTGAGAAATTGTTCGGTGTTGAAATTCCAAGGAGAGCACAGTTTGCCCGGGTGATTATGGGCGAAATTTCCCGCATCACCGATCATCTCACCTGTCTTGCCGCCTGTGCAATGGAAGTCGGCGGATTCACCTTCTTCCTCTGGTTTATCAAGGCCCGGGAATATCTCTACGAACTGCTGGAACAAGTCACTGGTGGGAGAGTTACTATCAACTGGACTCGCTTTGGTGGAAACAGCACCGATTTCCCAGATGGCTTTCTAAAGGAAGTGGAAGTCCGGCTCGAAAAAGTTCGAGAGGTGATTGAAGAGGGAGATCAACTCGTCACACGCAACAAGATCTTCATCGACCGCATGAAGAACATTGGGGTCCTCTCCAAAGAGAAAGCGATTTCCTACGGCTTCACGGGTCCGTTGCTGCGTGCCTGCGGAGTGCCCTACGACATCCGTCGGGCAGATCCACACCTTGTCTACGATGAACTGGATTTCGAAATTCCTATTGGAGAAGTCGGTGATTCCTATGACCGCTTCCTGGTCCGGATGGAAGAGATGCGGCAGAGCATATCGATCATCGAACAAGCTATCGACAAGATCCCTTACGGACCGGTGATGACACGTGAGCGCTACTTAGGCTATCCAGACAAGAAAGAAGTTTATGGTAGCATCGAGGGATTGATCGATCACTTCAAGATGGTGATGGAAGGCCACCACCCACCGGCTGGAGAAGTTTACCAACCCATCGAAGGCGGCAACGGAGAGCTAGGTTTCTATCTCGTCTCCGATGGTTCCGGTGATCCAGTCAAATGTCGTGTCCGTCCACCCTGTTTCAACTATGTTCAAGCCATGCCCGAGTTGGCCCTCGGACACTACGTCGCGGACATCATCGCAATTTTTGGTTCCATCAACATGATCGGTGGAGAACTCGACCGCTGAGTCAACTGGAAAACCATGCAACTTGTTCTAGAATTTCTAGCCCTGCCGTTTGTGCAGGATGTGTTGAAAATCCTCTTCATCCTGCTGCTCTTTGCCATGCCCTTGGGTACATTCATGACCCTGATGGAGCGCAAGTGGAGTGCTGCCGTTCAGGATCGAATCGGTCCCAACCGTGCGAACATTGGATCGTACCGAGGGCGAGGTCTACTGCACATTGCTGCTGATGCCCTGAAGTCGATTTTCAAAGAAGACCTGATTCCTAAGGGTGCTGATAAATTCCTCTATACAATCGCGCCCTTCTTCAGCTTCATGTCAGCAGTAGCAGTCTTTGCCATCATCCCAATTGCTGGTCCAATCGGTGATTTCAAGTTTCAGGTCACTGACGTAGAACCAGGACTGCTCTTCATCTTTGCGATCACATCCCTGGGCGTCTACGGCGCTGTGCTGGCAGGAGCATCCTCCAACAGCAAGTTCGCCCTCTTTGGTGGAACACGAGCTTCAGCCCAAATGATCTCCTACGAGGTCTTCCTGGGGCTTTCGCTGATGGGACTATTCATGGTCTATGGATCCACCCAAGTCAGCGCCATCGTTGAAGGCCAGGGAGAGCACTGGTTCGGTCTGATTCCCAAGTGGGGCGTCTTCACACAACCCCTGGGATTTGTAGTTTTCTTTACGGCCTTAATTGCAGAAACCAAGCGAGCACCTTTTGATGCTCCAGAGGGTGAATCCGAGATTGTTGCCGGATATTTTGTTGAGTACTCTGGAATGCGCTGGTCGTCTTTCATGCTTGCGGAATACATTGCCATTGTTGGAGTTGCCGCTCTGATCACGACTCTGTTCTTCGGTGGCTACCAGGTGCCTTGGCTCTATCACTGGGAATCTGCACCACAGTGGCTAGTGACCCTGCTCCAATTTGGCAAGTTTGCCAGCTTCACCTTCATTTTCTGTTGGTTCCAGATTCAAATTCGTTGGACGGTACCAAAGTTCCGCTTTGACCAAACTATGGCCCTGGGTTGGAAAAAATTACTCCCAGTTGCCCTGCTAAACACCGTGGTCACGGCAATCATCATCGTGGCCCTAGCCTGATTCCTTTTCTCCTCGTGAGCCTGATATGAAGTTCAAGGTAAAGAAAGTAGATCGTAGCGAAGGACTCAAGGAAGCCCTCTACATCCCAGGCATTGCTGTCGGACTGAAACACACGATGCGTCACTTCTTCCGCAACATCGTCGGTAAAAAAGACGTTGTGACGATTCAGTATCCAGAAGAAGAGCGACCGGTTTCGCAGCGCTGGCGAGGCCGACACCGACTTACCCGTCGCGATGATGGCTTCCTCAAGTGCGTTGCTTGCTACATGTGTGAGACAGTTTGTCCAGCAAAGTGCATCCATATTGAAGCCGGAGAGCACCCCGACTTTTCGGTGGAGAAGTATCCGGTTCGTTTTGATATCGATGAGTTGCGCTGCGTCTTCTGTGGCCTATGTGTGGAGGCCTGTCCGAAGCAGGCAATCCGGATGGATACAGGTGTCATCGGGATGGCCTATCACTCACGGGAGTCATTCAACTTTACGCGTGACTTGCTCCGTGACGCCTACACTCCCAACGAAAAGACCAAGTACACTGACGCTGACTTGCCCAAGCCTCCGGATCAACAGAGCGCCCTCCCCAATTCGCGTGGAATCCCAGCACCCTAATCTCAATTGGTCTTGGAAAGCCACGAATCCTTCAGTCCAGCAGAGCAACTCCAGCTTGCGCCTTACGTAACGAACACCGAACGCCCGGTGTTCGTGCTGACCAATCTTCCCGAAGTCATCAAGGGAGCACTCTTTTCCCGCTATTCTCGCTCCACGCTGGGTCTCCGCACCTTACTACTGCGAGAATTTTTGCAAAATGATGAGGCTGGATTTCAAGCTCCTTCCACTTCCCAAGATTCTCGGTTGGCACTGACCAAGGCCCAGTCCTTTTATGATCGCATTCTCGACGGCTACGGAGATGACTCCATTGGTGAATTAGGAGGCGCTCACCTGGCACTGGAACAGGTTTCCATTCTGGCAACCAAGGTGCTGGAGGACGCAAGGATTGGTGGTTCGCCATTGGAAAAATCTACCCGCTATGTCAGCTTTGCCCAGCAGGTCAATGGAGACTTCCAATTTTACAAAGACCCACGGGTGCTTGCTTCTGATCACGCAGAGCTCTATTTGGAGACAAACCGAGAGCTTTTTCGCACCTATGCTGAGCTGATTGAACCAATCAGAGACTATCTGCGCAAGGTTTTGCCACCCGAACTTGATCAACCACAAGCTGCCTATGAACGTTCCATTCGGGCACGGGGATTTGATCTGCTGCGTGGCCTGTTACCAGCTTCAACACTGACAAACATGGGCGTCTTTGGGAATGGACGCTTCTTTGAAGGACTACTGATTCGCCTCCGCTTACAGACCCTGCAGGAACTTCAGGATCTGGCCAGTGCCGCTGAGCAGGAACTACAGCAAGTCGTTCCCTCTTTCATTCGGCGCGCAGATCCAACCCATCGACATTTCTGCAGCCAACTGACTTTCCAGCAGCAAAGCCAGAATTTGCTCAACCGCTGGATCCAACCACAGACACCAGAGTCATCGACTCCCCAGAGCGCCAGCGTTGAACTGCTGAGCTACGATCCAGACGCAGAGATCGAAGTACTGACAGCTCTATTCTATGAAAACAGTGAGTTGTCCTTTGCCCAAGCCAGGGAGACTGTACGCAGGATGTCAGACCAAGATCGGGAAAACCTGTTGCGCCAATGGGCAGACTTACGCGAGCACCGACGCCACAAGCTAGGTCGTGCCCTGGAGCATGCAAGCTACACCTTCGATATCGTTGGGGATTACGGCTCCTACCGAGATCTACACCGACATCGAATCCTGACTCAGGAACGGCAGCGACTGACTACCCGACTTGGCTATACAATCCCAGAATCATTGATTGATGCAGGACTGGAAAGTCTAGTGAGGAAGGTTCTGGAGAAAGCAGCGAGTGCGTTTGAAGTGTTGGAGGGAGAATTTCCACAAGAAGCACAGTATGTGGTGCCGATGGCGTATCAGCTACGCTGGTCGTTGAAGATCAACCTGCGCTCCTTGATGTGGCTGGTGGAGTTACGAACTACTCCGCAGGGGCATGAGAATTATCGCTGGCTGGCTCAACAAATGTTCCAGCGAGTACACGAGGTTCAGCCTCGATTAGCCCAACTGATGCGCTTCGTGAATCTGGAAGATTACCCACTGGGTCGTTTGGCAGCTGAGGTGAAGCAGGAGCTACGCAAGCAGTCTTCCTAGCGCATGCCCTCTGCACACTTGAGTACCTGGACCGAGATCAGTGCTGGCTGCACACCAAGGAGTTTACCAATTTCCACTGTGCAGCGTCCTTCGATTCCTGGATGCCGCACCTTGGGTGATTTTTCAGCTCGGTATTCTTCGACCCATTCCTGCCACAAGGGCACTTCCAGCGTCATTTTTTCAAGCAAGGCGAAGCGATCTCGGTTGCTCCCCCAATCCTCGATCTGGACTTCCACGTAGTAACGTAGATCTTGGGGAGATTCGAAGCTGATCTCTTCTTCCTTATCAGGTTCCGGCAAGACCACTGGCACTTCTGGTCGTTGTTCATCAGGCAGGTTCCAGCCTAGGCGCTCAACCACTTCTCGGTAAGTTTCCTGCAGCATCAGTGGTTCCAGCAAATCTTCTGTTGCCAAGGCTGGTTCTGGATCAGGTTGCAGTTCTTCCTGCAGCAAGGCACTCTGCTGAAAGACATATTTCATTTCCGTACAGAGTGCACGGATGTATTCCACGGTCAGTTGATCCAGTTCCTTGAGCGCTTGATGGCGCTCTTGAGGACGTTGCAGGCGGCGCACATCGACATGTAGTTCGTCAATTCGGCGCTTCAGTCGAGTGCGGTTCAAATCATCAGACAACGGCATTCCTATCCTCCCCACAAAGGATCACGTTAGCGGAGCTTTTCAACCGATGCCCCTTTGCAAAATTCATCACGGATTTCTCCAAACAGTTCAACTTCTGTTAGCCCTGATCATCATTGGTCCCCTGCTTAGCTGGACTTCCCTAGCGGCTGAAGAGAGCAACAATCCAATCTCAATCGAGGGACAGGTCCAAGTTCCCCAGGGAATTACCCTCTCCGAAGGCCTGGATGTCGTGCTGATCAAATTCGTACTCGATCCCAGCGGTGAAGTCGTACCTGCTGGTCCAGTTGGACGAACCAAAACTGACGATACAGGTCGCTTTCGCTTTGAGGATCCTCCCCGGGATGACCGAGCCGGATACCGTCTGGGAACTCGATTTGAAGGGAACCTCTATAGCTCCGAGGTTTTCTTCATGCGTCCGGAACAACAACTGATTACTGTGGACATCCGTCTACCGTCCACCAGCTTCGATACCAGCGTACTGGTCTTCAGTGAGTCCTCGTTGTTCTTCGAGTCCAATATCGATCAACTTATCGTCACGGAGGTCATCAGCGTCCAGAATCCGACCGAGGACAATATTCTCAGTACCCAATCTCCCTTGTTGATGGAACTACCGAACGCCCATGAAAACTTTCGTGTTCTCGAAGACGGTCCGGAAACCTATCAACAGGAGGGCAATCAATTGCGCTGGACTCGTGGCTTTCCACCAGGAGATACGCAACTGCTCTTCCAATACACCATTCCTGTTTTTCTGGGCAGTCACTCGCTCCAGAAGCGCTACGCTCATCCACTGGATCGGGTCAGCGTCTTCACTCCGGCCAAACGCTTGGACGTGAATTCTTCCCAATTGACCTTCCAGGGGAATCAAACCTTCGGTGATGTCGACTTTCTGGCGTGGCGGGCACAAGCCAGTGATGCCAGCCTGTTGGAGATCAGGATTTCCAATATCCCGGTAGACTCTCGCAACTATGCTTTTGTTAGCTTGGCTGTCTTCCTGACGTTGCTGCTGGCGGTTGGTTGGTTCTTCTGGCGTCGAATGCCTAGAACCGGGTTGGTTCAAAAATAGTTAAATAAAGCCTGCGTTGGGTGGCAGGAACGATAAATTCGGCGCAATTCCCGAGGATCTGCCGAATTCAGGGCCTCTTCATAGGGGATCTGGTAGTACCGTTCCACCATCTTTCGAAACCGCAACGCGCTATTGTGACTGTCAAAAATAAAACTCATAAGACAACCTCCAAAGAAAAATAAAGCACGTTCCCTTCCACTCCTCAAAAATCATGCCAACCCCTGAACCATCGCCCTCTACAAACCATACTCGAGGAAGGTCTCTTGCCCTGCTCTTACTAGGGATTTTCCTACTCTTGCCATGGCTTGGACTGATCGGACTGGGCTTACTCTGGCTGGAAGAACGTCAGTGGCTTTGGTACGGCACCGGAGTGATCGGGGCAACCTTATTGATTGGTGGAATCGGAGTCCGCTGGTCACTTCGTGGTTGGAAACCCAAATCGGTGACCAAGCCCTTTGCCGCGCACTGGCCTCACGACACCCAGCCCCTCTGGGAAGCCATCCAACAGCGAGCCCGGCAGGCCACTCAGCAGCCGGAGTTGCTACAACAGCCAGCCCACCTTCAGGAACAACTCCTACAGGAAATTCAACGCGTTGCCTCTCACTTTCACAAGGATTCCTCCAAAGCTCTCCTAGAGGTTCCCCTACCTGCACTGCTCCGTATTGTGGAACGGGCTGCGCTGGATCTCCGACGTGATTTGGAAACTCATCTGCCTGGAGCGCACCTGCTGACGATCCACGATCTCTTGCGCACTCGACGACTATATCTGCTGGGTAGTGATCTCTACGCACTCTACCGGGCTCTCTCCTTCGGGTTGGCACCACAGACGGCAATTTTACGAGAAATCCAGGGCTGGTTCAGCAGTGAACTGTTGAAGGCTTCCCGGCAGGAAGTATCTGGTTGGTTGCTGGAGGCCTTGTTCGAACGCGTAGGTTACTATGCCATTGAATTGTACAGTGGCTCGGTGATGATCGAAAAAGCGGATCTACAGAATTATCGTAGCTCCTCGAGTACAGCCGATCTGCAACAACAGCAATCCCATACTGAGTCGCTGCATCGAGAACCCTTGCGCATCCTGATCCTCGGACAGGTCAACTCCGGCAAATCGAGTCTGGTCAATGCGATGTTTGGCAAATTGCAGGCAGCAACTGATGTGCTTCCGGTGGAACAAGGCCTGACTCCCTACCTGCTGGAACAGGATGAACTCCCCCAGGCGCTTGTGCTCGACTCGGCTGGCTTTGGTCTCCATGCAGATGAAAAACTACCCAAAGCCTGGTGGAAGGCAGCTCGCAGTTCCGATGTGCTACTCTGGGTCTGTGCCGCCAATCAGGCCGCTCGACAGGCTGATAAACGATTACTCGACCAGCTCCGTGAAGAATTCCGCCAATCCAAGCTGCCCTCTCCCGTCCTGTTCGTCGTGCTGAGCAAGATCGATCTGCTACGCCCCCTTCGTGAATGGGAACCACCTTACGACATTGAACAAGCCGTACGTCCCAAGGCCCAGTTGATTCGTCAAGCGCTGGAAGCTGTCGCCCAGGATCTGGAAGTGCCAACAGAGAGTGTTATTCCAGTCTGTCTGGAGCACGGGAAAGTCTACAACGTTCAGGAAGCGCTGATTCCTAGCATCCTTGGAAGCCTGGATGAATCACTGCGGCACAAGTACCTGCGTTGTCTGCCAGACCTACAGTCTCGTCAAAATTGGGAGCAAAGCTGGGAACAGGCACGAGAGGCCGGACGCCTAGTCGCCAAGGGAGGATTACGACTGGTGCGTCGTGCTGCCCACACGGTCAGCGAGTGGGAAGAGCGCATCAGTCGCTAGTGATTCAGCTCAGAGGGTCTCACAGTTGCGGTGGGCACCGTCACAGAACGGCTTCTTGTTGGAGAGTCCACAGCGACAGAGAGCCACTGTGCCTTCTTTTTCAATTTCGTTTCCTTCGGAATCCACCACGATAACTTTGTAGCCCTTGATTGTGTAAGGCCCCTTGGCTGACATCTGAATACGCAATTCTTCCATTATTCCTCTGAGGATGGGTTGTTTGTGTCCAGCGGCAAACCATGTACCGCTTCTTCCAGTTTGACCAAATTGGATAAAATTCCTAGCCCATAAATATTCTTCACGAAAATCTTGCATTCTCAAACAGAATATTAGATTCTAATTGGCTTTCGCTCAAATCGTTATTCTCGCGTTTAAAAACGTTATCGATAACGTCAGGTTGGGGAGGAGTTGGTTCTCCAATCTGATGATTCACCCATGCTGGAGCAGTTATGGATCCCGAAAAACAGTGCCAGAGCAATGCGGAAAGGCAACGCACCTACCGGCTCAAGCTGCGTAAGAAGGGATTAGAGAGAGTGGAAATCAAACTATCGAAGGAGAGCAAGCAACTCCTCAAGAAGCTTTGTCGTGATTTTGACATGAATCGGCACCAGCTCGTTCAGCGTTTGCTGGTTCGTGCGGCGGTTGCCGAGCGCAGCGCCCCGGAGTGGCTCCGTAGTGAGAAGAAACTACCCGCCGGCCTGCACGCCTCTGAAATACCACCGCCCGCTGCCTAGCCGTAGCGGAATGCGGAGAAAATATTCCGAACCCCCTGACTGAAAGGAGTTTCCATGCTACTGGAACACAAGCACTTGATCGTCCGTGCTGAAATTCACCATCCCCCCTGCAACCCAAGCGCAATGGACGACTGGATGCGCCAACTGGTTCAAGACATCCGCATGAAAGTGCTGATGGGGCCCTTCTCAGTCTACTCGGACATGCCCGGCAACCAGGGCCTGACGAGTGTCACCATCATCGAAACCTCGCACATCGCTGTTCACGTTTGGGATGAAGTCTCCCCTGCCCTGATGCAGATGGACGTTTATTCCTGCGCTGAGTTTGACCCACAACTGATTTTTGATCGTCTCCAGAGCGACTTTGGTCTCGCCAAGCTGGAGTGGAAATTTATCGACCGCGAGCGCGGACTGGATGAGATCCCTCTCAGCCGACCCATGCTTTTCCCAATACCCGGTCTGCTCGAAGCAGTTGCCTGAACGGTTCACACTCATCAAGGAGTTTCTGATGGAACAAAATCTTTCTACCCTCAATCACTGGCCGGCCTACCATAACCTGGATGACGAGCAGGACGCACAAGATCACTTCATTGTCCGTGACGGCGTCTCCTGCGCAGGTGCTCACCTGATTGTCGATATCTGGGGTGCAGATCAGCTGGACGACCTGGAGCTGATGGAACGTGCGATGCGAGAGGCCGTTGAGGCCGCCAAGGCCACCCTACTCCACATTCACCTGCACCACTTCACTCCCAACGGTGGCATTTCCGGAGTGGCTGTGCTGGCTGAATCACACATCAGCGTGCATACCTGGCCAGAGCGGCAATTTGCGGCTTTCGACATCTTCATGTGCGGTGATGCCAAACCAGAGTTGGCGGTCGAGGTGCTACGAACTCATTTTCAGCCCGGACAGTTCCAGGTGCAGGAGCTATTGCGGGGACGTACAGGGAGCTATGGAGACATTTAGCGAACAGCTCTACGAGGGCTACAGCCAACACCTGGAGATCACCGAGGTGCTCTTTGAACAACGCACAGAGCACCAGCACCTGATCATCTTTCAGAACCCCTGCTTCGGTCGAGTGCTGGCCCTGGACGGTGTGGTCCAGACAACCGAGGCTGACGAGTTCATCTATCACGAGATGATGGCCCACGTGCCACTATTGGCGCACGGTCAAGCCACGGAGGTGCTGATCATTGGAGGGGGGGATGGTGGCATGTTGCGAGAAGTGGTGCGGCACCCGAACGTCAAGCGAGTCGTGCAGGTGGAGATCGACCAGGCTGTGATCGAGATGTCGGAGCGTTTCCTGCCACAGCATTCCCAGGGAGCCTTTCAGGATCCACGGGTAGAGATCGTGATTGCCGATGGCCTGCAGTTTGTCCAGGAGACCTCACTTCGTTTTGACGTGATCATCTCCGATTCGACCGATCCCGTGGGTCCAGGAGAGGCCTTGTTCACCAAGGGTTTCTATGCCAACTGCCAGCGCTGCCTCAAGCCGGGAGGAATCCTGGCCACCCAGAACGGCGTCTGCTACATGCAGCTCCAGGAGGTGCGTGACACTTACCAGCGCCTACGGCCCATCTTTGCCGATGCCACTTTTTATGGCGCAGCAGTACCGACCTATGTTGGGGGCATCATGACCTTTGCCTGGGGCAGCGACAACCCGGCCTATCGTCAAGTGCCCCTGAGCACGTTGGCAGAGCGCTTCCAAGCTGCAAAGCTGCAGACTCGCTACTACAATCCGGCGATTCACCAGGGAGCTTTCGCCCTGCCCCAGTACGTCGTGCAGGCGCTGCAGGAGGTGGCCTCCTAGCCCCGATTGCTACACAAGTCGTGGTGCTCTGTTGGGAACACCAAGGCCCCAAAGTGACTTGCACAACACCACTCGAGCCGAGGTTCACTCCAGCGCTGACCAAGGAACAAGGACGGTTCTCTTCCGCACAAGCTGGATGATTTCTGTGGCACAAATCCACAAAGCTGCTAGTCTAAAAGGTCTGTTGTGGGGGTGTCCCGGTATTCGACTGGGTGTGGAACTCACTGAGAGCAAGCCGTGGGTGATGAACGTCCACGTAAATACGGTCATCAAAATTATAGCTGCAAACAACAGCGACTACGCTCCGGCTCACGCAGCAATCGCTGCCTGAGTAGGCGTCTCGCGGAGGTAGGCCCGAGGGCCTCCGTTGAGGTGTAACCCTTTACTTGGGCTGGTCTGACTGGGCTTCTGACGGTCAGATGAGATCAACTGGAAGTGTACAGTCGTGAGGCGGTCGATTGCCGACACCGACTGTGAAAACGACAAGTTTCGACTAAGCTTGTAGCGCTTCGTGGGAAAGCATATCAGGACGCGAGTTCGACTCTCGCCACCTCCACCATTTCTTCGAGTTCAATCACAACTTCTTCCTCTTCTTCCCTAGAACACCCAACCATTCCTCGTTTTTCTTCCCTTCGGTTCACTGCAGTTCGTCGTCATGGATCGGCTGATTGACACCTATCGTGACACCTCAATCGCTCTTCTTCTAAATGACTCCTTCTCTGGATCGTCCAGTTGGACATTCAGCATATCCCGCTCATCAACCAGTTGACATCTGCGCTGCATCGAATCAGTCTTCTGTCCTACCCGGTTCCTCACTATTTGCCACCTGGACGAGCTGAGATTTTCTTCAGGATAACAGATGATTCCAGAACAGTTGTTTACCAAGGAAGACTCCAATGATGACCGTATTTTTTATGCGAGCCCACGGCTAGTTAAGCACATTGACGAAAATGCCTGTCACGTTCTGAGAAACTACTATGATCAGTTACTGAAAGATGGCGATGCCGTGCTCGATTTGATGTCGAGCTGGGTTTCGCACCTGCCTGATCACAAGCACTACTCTAGGGTTTCGGGTCATGGAATGAACCAAATTGAACTGCAAAACAATACGCAGCTCACTGATTTCCATATTCAGAACCTAAACACGGAGCAGCAGCTGCCATATGGCGATGAAGAATTTGACCTTTGTACGATTGCCGTATCAGTTCAATACCTAACCTCTCCGGTACAGGTCTTTAGAGAGATTTACAGAGTCTTGAAGCCGAATGGGTCCTGTTGTGTGAGTTTTTCAAACAGGATGTTCCCAACCAAAGCAATCCTGGCTTGGAGAATGTTTAGCGGCGAGGATCACTGTCGGCTCGTTTCCTGGTACTTTGAGAAGGCGGGAGGGTTTCGTGAAATTCAGTCTGAGCAGCTTGTTAGTGAAAACAGCAACTTTGATCCATTGTATGTCGTAACTGCCAAGAAAATCTTGGTTTGAACCATCATCCATCAACAACAATTTCCGGTTGGTAGCCATGAATCAATCAAAAGAAAATTCGCCCAGTGATTCGGATCTCCGAAGATCAGAAATCAATTTTTCTTTCAGAGACAACAACTACAAAGGATATCTGGTGGCGCCAGGTGCGGAACAAGGTCCACGCCCACTCGTGTTGATTTTTCACAACTTTCAAGGGCTCAAGTTCTTCGAACTGGATGTTGCCGAGTACCTGGCAAAATTGGGGTATGTTGGACTAGCGGCAGATCTTTATGGGGATCTCGTGCCACCTGATCAAAGATTATGTCCAGAAGATGAGCAGCTTATGCCCGCTTTCAGGAAGCGTTGTTTTGAGGCGCTCGTTTCCCTGGATCACGATCATGAAAAATTCAGAGCTTTGCTGAAGATTTGGTTGGAAAAAGGCTTGGAGAGTCCTTTTGTTGACAAAACGTTTGCCCCAGCTGCGATCGGCTACTGTTTTGGGGGAATGGCGGTGCTGGAGTGTATCCGAGGTGGCTTGGATGTTGGGGGAGTGGTTTCTTTCCATGGTCTGTTGCAAACCGGAGAGGATCCGAATGCAGCAAAATATGGTGCCGCGATACCACCGCTGAAATTATGTGAAAACCATTACAACACAAAAGCCGTCGTTTTGATTGAGAACGGTGCAGCTGATTATCTAGTGACAAATGAAAGCAAGGAAAGATTCTATGCTGAAATGAATGAGGCTGGAGTTGATTGGAATTTTCATGATCACTCAGGGACCCCTCACGGATTTGCGCTGCCCCCCACGCTAGGGTCTCCTGGGCATTTGCATTTAAGCTCGGATCGACGTTCTACGATGAACATGTTGAGCCTATTTAAAGAAATATTTCCGGGAGTTCCACAAAATTATGTTGCCAGAAATGCCGCTGGCACCGCCATTCCTGTGTAAGGAGAGAAGCAGAGACAAATGGGAGATGGTGTAATTGCGCCGTTTGCTCCAACTGAGTCGTCTCTGCGACTTGAGATCTAGCGATGTGAAGCTCTCATTGCGCTCACTCAAAATACGTTGAATCCTGCTGGCAGCTGACGGGTGCCAAAGTTTCCTGTTACTGAAAGACCTATTCCTTTGATGACCTATCAATTCTTCATCTGTGACGTCTTCACCAAACACGCTTTTCAAGGGAATCAGCTCGCAGTCGTTCCAGAAGCCAGTGGTCTGAACGATGAACAAATGCAGCAGATCGCCCGTGAATTCAATTTCTCCGAAACGACTTTCGTTTTTCCTCCTGAACAAGGCCAGACCAAACGAGTGAGGATCTTCACGCCTACCTCGGAAGTACCATTTGCAGGTCACCCCAACCTGGGCACTGCCTTCACGCTCTATCACAACGGATATCTAGGGGATGCCCAGCCTCCGCTGAAGGTCATCTTTGAGGAAAAGGCCGGTTTGGTTCCAGTCACCATAACGCATCCAGGTAACGGTCATCCCTTCTTTGAACTACAGGCTCCCACGCCCCTCTCGCTTGGAGCGGAGATCAGCTTGGAATCGGTCAGCCAAGCGCTGAATCTTCCAAGCTCAGCGATTCGTTCGGATAGACACAGACCACAGCTTGCTTCTGTGGGGCTGCCTTTCTTGATGGTCGAATTGAAGGATCGAGAGGCACTAGAGAAAGCGAGACCGAATCTAGACGCTTTTCAAGTACTCCAGGCGCAGGGCGTAGCGATGATGCATCTCTATGTGCGCTCTGAAGATGAATTTGATCTGCGAACTCGGATGTTCGCTCCGCTGGATGGGGTGACCGAAGATCCTGCAACCGGAAGTGCCAATTGCGCCTTGGCTGGATTACTCGCTCACCTGGATGACGCGGTGGACAGAGATTATGGTTGGAGGATTGCCCAGGGAGTTGAAATGGGCAGACCAAGTGAACTGAGAGCCCGGGCAAGCAAGCAAAACGGTGTGGTAACCACCACCTGGATTGGTGGGAATTGCATCCAAGTAGCAGAAGGCACGCTAGATATCTGAGAGCAAATTCTCCTGGGAGTTTCAACTAATCGCTCTTCTCTTGCTTTACTTCCCATCGAAGCATGACCAACAGATTCATAAACTGAGTAGCGCAATGAAGCCAACACACACGTTTTATGGTTGTATTCCAGCCCTGATGACTCCCTGCGACGAATCTGGCATCCCCAATTTTGATGCGCTAGTCCGCAAAGGCCAGGAGCTGATGGAAGAAGGAATGAGTTCAGTGGTGTACTGTGGATCAATGGGCGACTGGCCGTTACTTTCTGAGGAGCATCGTCGCCACGGAGTGAATGCCCTGATTGATGCTGGTCTTCCAGTCATTGTGGGAACCGGTGCTCAAAATACTCAGAATGCAGTTGCTCATGCGGTCCATGCCAAGGCGAGTGGAGCAAGAGGGTTGATGATCATTCCCAGGGTACTCTCCAGAGGAACCTCCCCCACAGCACAAAGAGCACATCTGGCTGCAGTTTTGGAAGCCGGGGTGGACCTTCCCTCTGTGATTTACAACAGCCCATACTATGGGTTTGAAACGAAAGCAGAGTTGTTTTTTGATTTACGGAAAGATTACCCGCATCTTGTTGGATTCAAGGAGTTTGGAGGTGCCGAGGCGCTGAGTTACGCTGCAGAACACATCACCAGTGGGGAGGAAGAGTTGGAGCTACTGGTTGGGGTTGATACCCAAGTTTGCCACGGAGTACTTCGATGTGGCGCCATTGGATTGATTACTGGGGTTGGCAACGTTCTGCCGCAACCTGTGCTGAAGTTGTTTGCACTCTGCCAAATGGCTCTCAGCGGAGATTGCCAAGCAAAAAACTATGCGTATGAGCTCGAAGACGCCCTAAAAACGCTATCCACCTTTGATGAAGGCCCAGACCTTGTGCTCTATTACAAATACCTGTTGTTTCTCAAGGGCGATGCTGACTATCAACACCATCTCAATGCCTTTGATGAACTGAGCCCAAGCCAGAAAGATTTTGCAGCAAGCCAGTTGACTTTGTTTGAACGATGGTGGGATAGATGGCCAGGAAAACAACATCCTGTGGGATAGTTTTCAAATCCTGACCAGTGTTCTCAAGCAGCGAGTTGAGCTTGTTCATTCCTCCAGGTTGTCAATCACAATCGGGTCAATCAGATCTGCCGGGTGGAAGCCAAAAATACGGGAATAGAAATACAACTCAAGCTCCAGGCAGCGCTTGATGTTCTCTGCGATCCGGAAGCCATGTTGCTCTTTTTCAAAGGGCACATACGCCACGGGAATTCCTTTCGTCCGCAGTGCTTCGACCATCATCTCTGCCTGATTGGGGGGCACGACTTGATCCTCCAACCCATGAAAGAAGATGCAGGGGCTTGAAAGTTGATCCAGATGATTGATCGGTGAACGAGCCTGGTAGACCTCTTTCTCTTCGGGGTAGTCGCCGATTAGCTGGTCCAGGTAGCGCGATTCGAATTTGTGAGTTTCCTGGGCTAGGATTTCCAAGTCACTGATGCCATAGAGGCTCGCTCCTGCTTTGAAAGTATCCGCGAAGGTCAAGGCGGCCAGAGTGGTGTAACCTCCGGCACTACCTCCCCGGATGGCCAGGCGCTGTGGATCTGCTTTTTGCTGACGCACCAAGTACTCCGCCCCAGCGACAGCGTCCTCCACATCGATGATTCCCCACTGACGGATCAACTCATCCTGGTAGGCTCTTCCGTATCCTGTAGATCCCCGATAATTCAGGTCGAGCACTCCAAATCCACGTGTTGTCCAGTACTGCGTCTTGAAGCTCAGCACCGCGTGGGTAGCGCTGGTGGGACCACCATGCAGCATCACGATCAGCGGAGGAGTTTCTCCATCCAGGCCCTGAAAATCTTGGTTTGTCGGAGGGTAATAAAACCCGTGGGAAACAGCATTTCCTGCAGTGGGGAACTCAATCGTTTCTGGAACAGAGAGGTAAGCCTGATGCAACTCCAAATCGGTGGAAGTCTTGATAGTTTTGACCGTTTTCGTGGAGAGTTCGATTTCGATGATTTCTGGAAACCGCGTTGGTGAAGATGCCACTGTCAGGAGTCTGTTGCCAGAAAGAGAAAGATTCCCGATGGAGGTATATGGGAGATCTATGTCTTCCAGCTCACCAGTCTCTGGATTCAGCAAGGCCAGTTGATCCAGGTTTTTCTCGCTGTAGCAACAGATGATTTTGCCTGAATCGAGAAACTCGTAGTGGTGCATCCCAAACACCCAGTGAGGCCCACCAAATTCAGCTTCTCTTGGACATACGCTCTGTCCGGAATACTCCCGATACAGATTCCAGTAACCACTCTCATCCGAGATGTAAAAGAGTTCTCCGGTTGCTGAAAACTGCGGTTGTTGCACAGAGATTTTCTGCTCTCCTTGCTTTCCACCCGCCACCGGAATCATTTCTCCAGGCATGCCTGCTTCGTCCAGTTCAGTAACCCAGATTGTCGATTCGTCCCAAGGCATGTTGGGGTGATCCCAAGTCATGAACGCCATCCTTGATCCATCTGGACTGATCACTGGGGAGCTATAGAAGTCGTGCCCCTTGGCAAGAATCGTCAACTCACCTGTTTTCAGATCAACTGCGCCAATCAGATTTTGAGGTTCCCCGGAGACGTTGTGGTCTTCAACCACATAGATCATGCGGTTCCGCCGGGTATCAACACAGCCATTCGCAAAACGAAAGCCCTCCGCATGCGTGAGTTGGGTTGGAGCCGGATCTTCCCATCCCTGGCGATACAGTTGCTGATCTGCAAAATTGGAGAAATAGATACTGTCTCCATGAATCAGCGAGGCTCCTCCTCCATACTCATGAACTCGGGTTCTGATGTCGCCAAAAGCTTGGGCGCATTGCTGCATGTGGGTCAGGACGAATATGACGCGGGCAAAGCGGCGGGCGAAAAATTGGCATCCATGGGCGGATCCAGAGGTCTGTGTGTCAACCACGAAGTGGGCAACGTTGCATTGGATCTGCGCTGCTCAGGTTTCGCGGATGGGTTCGGCAATGCCGTGACTGTTCTGCCGACAACCAACGATCCCGCCGAAATCAAAGCGAAAGTGCGCGCGGCACTGGATTCGGATCAGGACATCGACACAGTGATGGCGCTGGGCGCAGGTTTGGCGGGTGAACCCTCGGCCGAGGCAGCCGGTGAATCTGGTCGCGACGTGATGGTGGCCAGCTTTGACTTGTCTGCGAATTTCTTGCAGATGATCGTTGATGGCAAAGCGGCCTTTGCAATCGACCAGCAGCAATTCCTGCAAGGGTACCTGCCTGTTGCGTTCTTGGCGATGAATGCAGAATACGGTCTGATGCCTGGTGGCAACGTACCATCAGGTCCAAACCTGGTCACAGCCGACAAAGCAGGTCAGGTGATCGATCTGTCTGCCAAAGGCATCCGCTAAGAGTGGCGTAAACGAACTAGAAACGGCGCCTCGTGCGCCGTTTCGCGTTACAACAGGAGGGACGCATGAGCGAACACACGCAAACAGTCGCGGACGAACGTATAAAAAACGAACCATTCATGACCCGCATGATGAAAAAACCCGAATTGGGGGCCATTGCAGGGGAGATTTTGGTCACGCTGTTTTTCCTGATCACCGCGGATCCCGTGATGTTCAGCCTGTCGGGGGTGATGAATTTTATGACGCCGGCGGCACAATTGGGCATTCTGGCCATTGGCGCGGCGATGCTGATGATCGGGGGCGAATTTGACCTGTCGATCGGGTCTATGGTGGCCTTTGCCGGTTTGTTTTTTGGCGTATGTATT
>CAJXNF010000006.1 GCA_913056375.1 uncultured Pseudomonadota bacterium
GAGCAGATCCGACGATTCCATTCTGAGGAAGTCAGTTCCTCATACGTTATGTCGTTTTCTTGAACTCTCTCCTTGGATGCATAGATAAGCCGAGCCCGGATTGTCAGTCCAAACCAATTTCCCGCCGGATCCCTGAATGTCGAGGGGACCGCTTCTTCTAAAATTGGATCCTGAATTGACTGAGTCAGGCCCAATTCTTTGGCTTCAACCAATCTTGTTGAATTGGAGGTCAGAAGTAAATCTGCAGGAGAATTCCTACCCTCCATCTGTAATTTTTGAATCAGGCCCTCTGCAGCAAAGATTGTGTTCACTTTTATCCCTGTCAGTGCTGTAAACTTTGCGAAGAGAGGTTCTACCAGAAAAGATTGTCTATACGAGTAAACATTGACCTCTGCAGAGGTGATTGCTGGGGTCAGAGCGAAAAGAGTGATGAACCAAATTATGAAGGATCTCATTAGAAACCAGAGAAAGAATTTTCAAATGATTGAACAGCTAGGCCCCACAATAACGAGTGAGATCAGCATCATCAAAAGAAATTATCCAAATAAATAAACAAATGCAAATAAATATTATTAGCATATGCTAAATTAAACTTTTAATTTATAGTCTCTAAACTTAAATTTGATCCATATTCATCTCACCTCAGAATTGAGCATTGAGCAAGGTATGCAACTATCTCTAGAAGCCCGGCAGCGCATTCATGAACGCTATGAGCGGCAGTCGGTCTCTCAGCGCCAACTGGCCGAGGATTTTCAGGTCTCTCTCAGCACGGTGAAACGGATTCTCAAGCGTTCCAAAGACGATCTCGGCCGTCGTGCTGGCAGTGGCAATCCTGGAAAAATTCATGAGCGCGAACGCCAGTGCCTTGCCGAATATGCCCAACAATACCCCGATGCTTTTCTGCGCGAATATGCCGATGAAATCGAGAGGATCTGCGGGGTGCGCGTCACAGAGCAAGCGGTCAGTGTGCACCTCAGAAAACTCAAATGGACGCTCAAAAAAACAGACCCATCTCTCCGGAATCCCTCTCGGAGCGCTGGCAGCAACAGTGGCAGCACTTTATCGCAGAGTTGACCCAATTGCTGCAGGAACCCAAGGTAGAGTTTCTCTGGGGTGACGAAACGGCTCTCTACGATGACTGGATTCGCCACAGGGCACGAGCTCCCGTGGGACAACCGGTGGAGAACTTCAACCATCAGCGAACTCAACCCAGGAAACAAACCCTCATCGCGGCGATGAGTGCTGAAAAGGTCTTTGCTCCCTGGTGTTTTGAAGGCTCGCTGGAGAGCGACAAGATGCTGCAGTGGTTGCAACAATTGCGGCCGCAGTTGCACGAAAATCACGTGCTGATCCTCGACAATGCTCGGCCACATCATGCCCGCAAAGTGCGAGAGTACTTGGCCGAGCATCCGATCCGGATTTTGTTTTTGCCACCGTATTCACCGCAGATGAATCCGATCGAAAAGCTGTGGGCGGCGATCAAGCAACAGTGGCGACAGAGACGGGTTCGTGGTTTTCCTCAACTGCGAGCCACGCTACAAGCCGACTTAGAGCAGATTGTTGAGAAGAGCGGAAAAGCGATTGTGGCCAGTTGTGGCTATAGCTCAGTTTTAAGTTGATAGACTATATATTGGTGACCCTTACAAAGATGATGAACTTAAAAAGGCAGGTTTGTATTTGGGTTCTGAATGGAGTGAGGAGCGTGCAGGAACTTGTGGTGTAGGGTCATGCATCTATACGGGAGAACCAATCACTGTACATCAGACAGACCATTTTGATGCATCACATATCACACTTACTTGTACTTCTGCTCCAATATATAATCCTGCAGGAGATCTAACTGCAGTATTAGATGTTTCTGCTTTGCATTCTCCTGAGATTAAACAATCTCAGTCTTTTGCCCAACACTTAGTCCGCCTGTGGGCATTAAGAATTGAAATGGCATTTTTAGTAAATCACTCTCACTCTGAATGGATTATCACATTTGGTAAATCTTCTGCGTTTTGTGAGATAGCACCTGAGTACGCTGTCGCTATCAATGAAGATGGAAAAATAAATGGGTTGACAAGAAATGCGATGCTTCTTTTCAAAGAAATGAAAAATTTTGATAGAAGTCAGATAGTTGTTGGTACAAAAATTACAGATTATTTCGATGTAAAAATAGAAGATATTCCAATTTTGACAAGAAATGCTTCATTAAGTAAGCGTCATATTCGCATGTTGAATGGAGAAGCTTTTTTTGTGACAGTTATTTCCGCAAAGAAAAATGAAAAAAATAATATCACAGATACTGTTTCAAAGGCCTTTGGTGTTTTACATGGTGGTGATCCTAAAATTGAAATTATTGCAAAACAGTTAGAAAAAATCTCTCAAACCGAAGTCAATATATTGTTACAGGGTGAGACTGGAACTGGCAAAGAATATATGGCAAAGCATATTCATTCTTTAAGAAATATTCCAGGGCCTTTCGTTGCCATAAATTGTGCTGCAATTCCTGAAAATTTGATTGAAAGTGAATTATTTGGTTATGAAAAAGGATCGTTTACAGGAGCTAAGTCAAATGGGAAAATAGGACTAATCGAACAAGCGAATGGAGGCACCCTATTCCTAGACGAAATTGGTGATATGCCTCTTAATCTTCAAGCCAGATTGCTGAGAGTGCTTTCAGAGAAAGAAATTACCAAAGTGGGTTCTACCAAGCCCAGCCGAGTTGATATCAGAGTAATCTGCGCCTCTCATCATAATCTCAAAAAATTGGTGGAGAACGGTGATTTTCGGGAAGATTTGTACTATCGCATTGCTGGTGTGACCTTCTGCTTACCACCACTGAGAGACAGGCAAGATTTGGATTGGCTGATCAATAAATTTATATTTTCCAAAAAATATAACTCAGAATCTTTGCAACTAGAGCCAGCTGCCAGATCTGCATTATTGCAATATAATTGGCCAGGAAATATCAGGCAATTAGCAAATGTACTAGAACTTGCTCAAATACTAGGAGAAAGGGCTATTTCTTTGCTAGATCTTCCCGAAGAAATTCGTTTCAGCACTTCAGAAAATGATGCAAATCAACCCTTACTTCAAGATATTCTTGAAGAATTAGATTGGAATATTACTGCAGTTGCAGCTTACTTAGGGTGTGATCGAAAAACTGTTTACCGTCGGATCAAAAAAGCAGGAATTTCAATCCAGCGTGAAATTGTAAATTAATTATTTTGATTATCCTCTCTTAGCAGCTAATAATTTATACTTTCAACTGAATTTTATTAGCTGTAAAGCCCCCAGTCAATCACTTGCTTATTTTTTGTCCTGAAATGTCCCTCACACCCAATGACCCTCGTCTGCTTACCCCAGGCCCTCTGACGACTTCTCATGAAACCAAAGCAGCGATGCTGCACGACTGGGGTTCAAGAGACACAGCCTTTTTGGAAGCCAACGCTCGAGTGCGACAGAAGCTTCTAGAAATTGCTGGAGCCACTTCTACCCATGTCTGTGTCCCCTTGCAGGGCAGTGGAACCTTTGCGGTAGAAGCTGCGCTAGGAACCTTGATTCCCCGATCAGGTAAGGCCTTGGTGCTGGTCAATGGGGCCTATGGTCAGCGTATGACTAAGATGCTTGGCTACATGCAGAGGGCTTTTGTCGTTCAGGAGACACCGGAAGATTCACCACCTGATCTAGAGGCTCTGCAGCAGACACTTGCAAACGAGCCTTCGATCACCCATGTGCTAGCGGTTCATTGTGAGACAACTTCTGGAATCCTCAATCCAGTGGAGCAGATTGCTGAGTTTGTTGCCCAGCACAAACGCTCACTGATCATTGATGCGATGAGCGCATTCGGGGCCATTCCTTTGGATGCTCAGCAGGTAAAGTTCGACGCCGTGATGGCCTCTTCCAACAAGTGTTTGGAGGGGGTGCCAGGGATGGGCTATGCGATTATCCGTAGAGAAAAACTGGAACAGAGCAAAGGCAATGCGCATTCGCTGAGCTTGGACTTGTATGATCAGTGGCAGGCCATGGAAGCCAGTTCGCAATGGCGCTTCACCCCACCAACCCATGTTTTGATTGCTTTTGACAAGGCGATCGAACAATTTGAGAAAGAAGGGGGTGTGGCAGGACGCAACGCGCGCTATTCAGAGAATTGCCGAACTCTTGTTTCCGGAATGGCGGATCTCGGTTTTGAACCGCTTTTGCCTCCCGAGCGACAAGCTCCAATCATCGTCACCTTCCGGATGCCTGCTGATCCAGCCTTTGATTTCCAAACGTTTTATGATCGGGTCAAGGAACGTGGCTATATCCTTTATCCTGGAAAACTGACGGTGGCTCCAAGTTTCCGGGTGGGCTGCATTGGTCATCTCCAGCCGATAGATATGCAGGCTGCAGTAGATGCGATGAAAGCTGTTCTAGTAGAAATGGGTGTTGCTAGCGGCAAGCCTGCTTAAAGTGTTCAACTCGTAAGAATGATTCCAATGAATTCACCACTAAATGTAAACGGTAGAGAATACTCCTGGCCCCAGCAACCGCTGGTGGCTGTCTGTATCGATGGGTCCCAACCGGAGTACATTGAAGAAGCGATCGCAGGGGGCCATATGCCCTTCACACAAAAGATGTTGGAATCCGGTACGGACTTGCGTGGACAGAGTGTTGTCCCCAGCTTTACGAATCCGAATAATCTCTCGATTGTCACGGGGGTTCCACCGAAGGTTCACGGGATCTCTGGAAACTTCTTTCTGGATCCTGAATCCGGCCAGGAAGTGATGATGAATGACCCGAAGTTTCTGCGTACAGGAACACTTTTTCAGGCATTTCACGAGGCAGGGGCCAAGATCGCGATTGTGACAGCAAAGGATAAGCTGCGCCGATTACTGGGTCATGGATTAGACTACACTTCTGGAAGAGCGATCTGCTTCTCCTCCGAAAAAGCGAATGAGACAACGCTTGCTGAGAATGGTATCGAGAACGCCCAGAGCATAGTAGGTAAGCCGATTCCAAGTGTCTATTCTGCGGAGCTGTCCGAGTTCATTTTTGATGCGGGGGTCAAGCTGATGCGCTCTTTTCGACCTGACCTGATGTACCTCTCCACCACTGATTACATTCAGCACAAGCACGCACCTGGAACACCGGTAGCCAATCAGTTCTATGCGATGATGGATCGCTACTGGGAGAAACTCCATGCACAGGGAGCTGCCTTGGCGTTGACTGCCGATCATGGCATGAATGCCAAGTTCAATCAGGCGGGCGAGCCGGATGTGCTGTACCTGCAGACCCTGTTTGATGAGTGGCTTGGTGCGGGACAAGCCCGAGTGATCCTGCCAATCACTGATCCGTACGTGGTTCATCATGGAGCCTTGGGATCCTTTGCTACGGTGTATCTTGCTGATACGACAAAAGCCCAGGAACTGGCTGGGCGCTTAGCTGAAGTCGAAGGGATCGAGGCTGCTTATACAAACATCGAAGGATGTGTGGCCTTTGATTTACCGAATGATCGCCTTGGTGATCTGATTGTCGTTTCCACTACGAATAAGGTCTTGGGAACAACACCGGAACGTCATGATCTGAGCCAACTCAAGGAACCCCTCCGGTCACACGGAGGAGTCTGCGATCGTCAAGTTCCACTCGTTTTTAGTCAGCAAGTGGAAGCATCAGGAGCGTTGCTTCATAATTACGATCTCTTCGACCTTGCCCTGAATCACGCATCCTAGCTCGGAAACATTTCATGCCCGCAGTACAACGCAATGAGACGATGCGCATTGGTGGCCAGAAGGTCTCAGGTGATGCTGGATCGTTAGAAGTCTTCAATCCTTACAACAATGAGGTTGTGGGCACGATTCCCCGCGCTTCCAGGGAGCAGGTTCAGCAGACGCTACAGATTGCCAAGGACTTCAAACCCAGGCTGACTCGTTACGAGCGACAGCAAATCCTGACCAAGACGGCGGATCTGTTGGTGAGCAGGCGAGATGAAATTTCAGACCTGATCACGGCAGAGGCTGGACTTTCAAAAAAGGACTCACTGTACGAGGTGGGGCGTGCCTTCGATGTCTTCAGTCTCGCCGGCCAACTCTGCATCCTTGATGACGGTCAGATCTTCTCCTGCGACCTAACACCACATGGGCAGAAGCGAAAAATCTTCACCCAGCGAGAACCTCTGCAAGGTGTGATCAGCGCTATCACTCCGTTCAACCATCCGCTGAATATGGTAGCCCACAAAATTGCGCCCAGCATTGCCACCAACAATCGGATGGTCTGCAAACCGACAGAACTGACACCCATGACGGCTTTGTTACTGGCCGATGTGCTCTATGAAGCAGGTCTTCCTCCGGAGATGTTTCAGGTGGTCACTGGGCGGCCTGAGGATATTGGCGATGAGATGATCTGTAACCCACTCATTGATTTGGTTACTTTCACGGGTAGCGTACGAGTTGGGAAGATGATTGCCGAGAAGGCCGGCTACCGCCGCACTGTGCTGGAACTAGGTGGTAACTCCCCTCTGATCGTGATGGAAGATGCGGACTTAGACCGTGCAGCGACCTTGGCGGTTGCGGGAGCGACCAAGAACTCAGGACAGCGTTGTACGGCAGTCAAGCGTATTCTTGTGATTGATTCGATTGCCGATGACTTTGTGAGGCTGGTAACCGAGAAAGCCAAGAAGCTCAAATACGGCGACCCGATGGATCCACAGACGGACGTTGGAACGGTGATCAACGAGCAATCAGCTATTTTGTTTCAGCGTCGAGTGGAAGATGCAGTGGCCGCAGGTGCCAAGTTGTTGCACGGAAACAATCGCCAGGGAGCAGTGTTTCCTCCCACGGTTGTTGATCATGTCCCCTGGGACTGTGAGTTGGTGATGCAGGAGACTTTTGGGCCTGCGATTCCTATCATTCGGATTCAGGACATTGATGAAGCAATTCGGGTGGCCAATGGGACGGCTTTTGGTCTTTCATCTGGAGTCTGCACTAATCGATTGGACTACATCACTCGCTTCATTGCTGAACTCAATCATGGAACCGTTAATATCTGGGAGGTCCCGGGCTATCGTATTGAAATGTCGCCATTCGGAGGTATCAAGGACTCCGGATTGGGCTATAAGGAGGGGGTGATTGAGGCGATGAAAAGCTACACGAACCTGAAGACTTTCTCAATGCCCTGGGTTATGTAGTCGCTGTTCCAAACAAGTTTCCTGGTTGTAGTCACTCAACGTTTTTGGAGAAAAAAATGAGTATGAGAGATCGCATTGATCCAGATTCCCGTGTTCCACTAGAAGAATTGTTGAAGGTCTTCCCCGGAGGCTTTAACGCAATTTCCAACATCGTTGAACGACGCAGTACCTTGGAATCAGTGCTTCAGACGATGATTGCTGACCTACCTCCGAATGAAAACGTGGTCACAGAGGATCGTGAGATCCCAGGCCCAGAGGGCGCACCTCCGGTGGGGGTGAGAATCTATCGCCCGAAAGCTGCTTCCGGTGTGTTGCCGGGTATCTTCTTCATTCATGGTGGCGGGATGATCATGGGTTCCGTGGAAGGCGAGAACCTGAAAGCTGCTGAGTTGTGCGAAGCAATTCAGGCAGTGGTGGTTTCAGTGGAATATCGGCTGGCTCCTGAACACCCACATCCAGCTCCTGTGCAGGACTGCTATGCCGCACTCAAGTGGATGGCACAGAATGCTGATGATTTGGCTTTCGATCCGAATCGACTGGCTGTGGTTGGTGGTAGTGCAGGGGGTGGGCTTACGATTGCCACCACGATGATGGCCCGCGATAAGGGCTTTCCCAGGATTTGCTTTCAAATGCCACTGTACCCAATGATTGATGATCGCAACGAGACTCCTTCCAGTTACGAGATCATGGACGTGGGGATCTGGGATCGTGAAGGGAATGTTGAGGCTTGGCAATGGTACCTGGGAGGAAAGCCAGCAGATGACTACGCGGCACCTGCACGGGCTGAAAACCTTGCAGGCTTGCCACCAACCTTCATTGATGTTGGCGAACTGGATCTTTTTCGGGATGAAGACATTCAGTTTGCGGCTCGATTGATCCAGGCCGGTGTGCCGACGGAACTTCATGTCTATCCTGGCGCCTATCATGCCTCTGAGGTTTTTGCTCCTGAAGCTGCGCTGAGCCAGAGCATCTTGGCTCGTAGGACAGAGGCCCTACTACGTGCGCTGAAGTCCTGAGTCAATTTCAGCCATCAATTCTTACCGATTTTACAGAGCTGCTGCTCCACTACTACAAAATTTGGATTGCAGCAGTTGCCTGCCTTTCCAATGAAATTCCTCCTGAAAATTCATAGGTGTATCGATGAGTCATCACAACAAGCGAAAGGTTTTAGTGACTGGAGGCAGCAGTGGAATCGGAGCTGCCATTGCCCAAGTATTTGCGTCAAACGGAGATCTAGTGGTCGCAACGGGGGCAACGAAGGAGGAGGTGGAACGTGCTCAGGTTCAGTCAGAATCAACTGCAATCAGCTTTCAGCAATTGGATGTCCGAGATGGGAGTGCTGTTCAAGCCTGTATTGATGAGATTGATTCATTGGATGTACTGGTCAACTGTGCCGGAGTGATTCGCCGTAACGCGGAGCATGAGCCAGAGGTTTTTGCAGATGTGATTGATATCAACCTAAATGGCAGCATGAGAGTCTGTACTGCGGCTCGAGAGAAGCTGAAGCAACGCAAGGGCTGCATCATCAACACTGCCTCGATGCTCAGTTTTTTTGGTGGGGGCTTGGTGCCAGGATACAGTGCAAGCAAGGGAGGGATTGCTCAACTGACGAAGAGCTTGGCAATTGCGTATGCGCCTGATGGAATCCGAGTCAACGCTGTAGCGCCTGGTTGGATTGCTACCCAACTCACCCAAGCTCTACAGGAAGACCGTACGCGCTCAGAGGCTATCCTCTCGCGCACACCACTGGGTCGTTGGGGAGAGCCAGCAGATGTTGCGGGGCCAGTCCTTTTTCTGGCGAGTGACGCAGCTCGCTTTGTTACTGGAGTAGTGCTGCCCGTGGACGGTGGCTATCTGATTACCTGATCCAATTCCTATTCGGAGTGATAGTGATGACAAAAAGAAATCCGCTTGCTTCTGAAAAATGGCAACCTTATCGACACGCAATGCCCAAGGAGTCTCCCCCTGAGTTAGTGATTCCCAGTGTGATTCCCAGTGATGAGAGAGTCTGGGTTCCTCTGGAAGAAAACGTGTGGTTCCGACCACTCTGTTTGTCTGCGGCTCAGGGCTACTGGATGAATCTCCTACGTGTTCGCAAGGCGGGTGTGCTTTCCCGCCACCGTCATCCTCAACCAGTGCATGGTTATGTGCTGAAAGGCCGTTGGCGTTACCTGGAACACGACTGGGTTGCGGAAGAAGGAGGTTATGTCTACGAGGCGCCTGGAGAAACACACACGCTCGTGGTCGATCCAGATGTAGAGGAGATGATTACTCTCTTTCAGGTCAATGGCGCCATGATCTACTGTGATCCAGATGGAAACAGCACAGGCTTCGACGATGTCTTCACTCGAATTGCCAAGTGTCGTGCACACTACACAGCAGTTGGCTTGGGAGAAGATTACGTAGAGCAGTTTATTCGGTAGGAATCCAGAGGAAATACGGTGGACTTGAGACCTGGGGAGTAGGCTCCGGTGATTCGTGTTGCAAAGGTAGAACTTTCGTAAGAATTCAGACCGGATCTATTCCCCTGTAATGTCTCTTCTTGTCGGCTCTTCTAAAGAGGGATGCTTACAGCTTGAAGGGCACGACCTTCTGTCGCTGCTCTCCCAAGCCACTGATGCCCAGGGTCATCACATCACCTGCTTTCAGGAAGACCTGCGGTTTCATGCCAGAACCAACTCCAGGAGGTGTACCGGTAGTGATGATATCACCAGCAAACAAGGTCATGAATTCGCTGACATAGCTGATGATTTCCTTGACAGGAAAAATCATCGTCTTGGTGTTGCCTGTCTGCATGCGCTTGCCGTTGACATCCAGCCAAAGTTCTAGGCTCTGTGGATCTGGTACTTCATCACGGGTCACCAGATAGGGGCCAACCGGACCAAAGGTGTCGCAACCCTTGCCTTTGTCCCATTGGGGACCGCGTTCCATCTGATATTCCCGCTCGCTGACATCGTTCACCAGCACATATCCTGCGACGTGATCTAGGGCGTCATCTTGGGTCACGTAGCGAGTTTTCTTACCAATCACGATTCCCAGCTCCACCTCCCAATCTGTCTTGACCGATCCCCGAGGGATCATCACGTCATCATTGGGCCCCTGTAGACAATTGAGCGTCTTCATGAAGATGATCGGCTCCTTGGGAATCGGAGAGTTGGTCTCCTTGGCGTGGTCCGTATAGTTCAGGCCAATCGCGACAAACTTGCTGACATTGGCAACAGGACAACCAAACCGAGGCTTACCAGGAACCAGCGGGAGTTTGCTAAGATTCATGCGACCCAGTTCTGCAAGGCCTTTGTCTGAGAGAAATTGCTCACTCCTCTCGTTGATCAGACCTGCTAGAGATCGCAGATTACCATCACTGTCAATAATACCCGGTAGTTCCTTACCCTTGGCCCCATAGCGTACTAGTTTCATGGCTTGCACTCCTAGAATTGAATTCAAGAAATTTGAAAGAACTGCGAATAGTTATCCGAACTAGTCACAAAGCGGAAGTCGAAACCAAGTACTCTCTAGAAAAGAGGTTCTCTGGTGTTTTAATGGTCAAAGACGGGGTTTGGTCTTGACTGCAGGCTACCAATTGGTTGATAACAACCATTCTAGTATCTGTGAAACTAGCTTTTCCGCACCAATCGATTTTTTATGAGAAATTTTTCCAAAATTCTGACTGTCTCATTTTTTTGTTTTCAATTCTGGGGTTGTAGCGTTTCAAACGATTCAAAAAATTCCTCAAAAATAGATCTAAAAGATTCCTCAAATATCAACATTCCAGATACCACAAGACTGAAATTGAACCATGATGGTGTCCTCCGAGAAACTCTGGTTTATGTGCCAGAGTCCTATGAGGGAACACAAGATGTTCCGCTACTACTGAATTTCCACGGATACGGAGGCTATGCCGCAAACCATTTGTTGACCGCTGATTTTCGTCAACTTGCAGAAGAGCAAACACTCCTGCTTGCTTACCCCCAAGGATCCTTGCTCGACGGTTCTCTCCACTGGAACCCGTCTCCACCATCTGCAACCAAAAAAAGTACGGTGGATGACTTCGGATTCATCGAGTCTTTACTCGATAACCTGAGCGTGACCTACCGAATCGATGAAGACCGAATCTATGCTGTTGGATATTCAAACGGCGCCATGCTCGCTTTTGGCCTTGCCTGCTATCGTGGAGAACGGATTGCTGCGGTCGGTTCTGTGTCTGGAACCATGCTGACCGACATCGGTAATCTATGCCAGCCACCTCAGCCGACTGCTGTTATTACGTTGCATGGGACCCAAGATTATATTCTGCCCTACTACACATCAGACAATGTATCTAATCCAAAAGGAGATTCGAGTGGTTATGTGTCTGCGGAAGGTGTGATTGAATATTGGGTTGATTTTAATCAGACCCAATCCTCGCCCACTAAGGAAACAACTATAAGCAGTGGACAGACGGTACATTCTTTTGTTTATGCTGGAGGACAAGAAGGTGTTGAAGTACAGCATTACCAAGTGATTGGTGGAGAACACGTTTGGTTCGATCTCCAAGTCGCAGGCTTTGGGACCAATGAGCTGATTTGGAATTTTTTGTCACGCTTCCGTTTGTAAGGACTGAAAGACACCGATAGGATTCGAAGATTTTGTGCTGTTGGTTGAAGTAAAAGGCATGGCCTGCTACAAAATTGGCAGTTAGTCGTGGTTTTCTAATGGCACATGCTCGGCTCGAGCAAACTCTTGCAGCGCTGGTTTCTCTAAGGGCAAGATAAAGAAGGAAGATTTCGAACAAACAGATTGTACAAACCATCTTTAATCTCTTTTTCTTGCCGAATTTGGCCGAAGAAATTTGTTTTCGAAAATCTACGAATACAGTTTTTCATGTGAGGAAAAGCCGTTGGCTCTTTCAATTTTTTTGAAAGAGGGACTAGATGAAGAAGTTTACTTGGTCGTTCTTGGGACTACTGCTGTTTCTCTATGTTGGCTACCTAGTCTTGTATGCATTCCTTTGAAGCGACAACTATCCACAGGAATATTTGTCGACGATGAACAGCCTCACCGAGGTTGCTGGACTTTTTTGAGGAGAATCTAGTGATGAAGGCGAGTAAGTTGATCAAGCTGTGGCTCATGGTAACTGCATTTTGGGGAGTCTTTATCTTTGGCTACTCCATTGGCAAGGATGGTTCACTGAGTTCATATTATTTGTATTTTTGGCTATTGACTTCTTTCACGATTTTTATCATCTGCTGGCTTACCATCCTACTCATGCGCAGTTATCGGCGCCAAGCTAGCACATGAGAGACTAGAGATGGATAAGCGAGGAGAGGTCCCCTGATTAGTTCTGGTGACGAACCCTCCAACCTGGCCAGTATCCATCCCACACTAGTTAGAAACGGATTGGGACAGCCTCACAAATCTCAGTGGTCAGAGATTGTTAAATTTCTCTGGATCCATTCAAATACTTATCTGAAATGGTTAGTACGGGACAAAGCCCTCGTTTCTATGTTCTGGCTAATCATTCTAATAACAGTAATTTTTGGATGTCTTACAGTGCTCACCCTCGTAATTCAGGAAAGGGTTTAGTCAACCTAACGTAACTAACTCTACACTTCTCCTCTTAATTTTTCCGATTAGTCTGTTTTTGAAGACAGCTAGAGATTCGTTCCTTTTGGTAAAGTAGCCCTCCTCTGCCTGTTGAGTACTCCAAGAATGTATCTACAATGCAGGCGGAATGAACCAACCAAAAAGCTCCCCCCAACTATCCCTTCTGTTGGATGGTCCAATCTCCTATATGCTCTGGAAACTGGCTGGACCAAATGTACTTGGTGTCGTAATGACGATCCTGGTGACATTCTGTGATGCCTGGTTTGTCGCAGATTTGGGAACTGTGGCATTGGCGAGCCTGGCCCTGGTGTTTCCTTTTCAAACATTGATCGTCTTTATGGCAGCTGGAGCAATTGGAGGAGGGGTGACCTCGGCCATTTCCAGAGCGCTTGGGAGAGGTACGCTCAGTGAAGTGAGTGCCCTAGCTTGGCACGCTGTGGTGATTGGTATCAGCATGTCATTGCTCTTCATTCTGACCTTGGGCCTCTTCCCACAAGAGATTTTTCAGGGAATGGGTGGAACCGGTGAAGTACTGACAGGAGCCGTGAGCTATGCCCAAATTGCGTTTGGCGGTTCTATTGTTACTTGGATGCTCTACATTCTGGCTGCCGTCTTTCGGGGGAGTGGGGATACACTGACACCAGCCAGAATGTTCATCGTTGGTTGCAGTGGTCAAATTGTCCTTTCTGGTGCATTGACCCTTGGTTGGGGGCCTTTTCCTGGGATGGGAGTGATTGGTCCAGCAATCGCCATGATTGTCTGCCATGCTGGAATGGTCCTTTTTCTGGCAAGTCGTCTCTACTTAGGTAAAGGTTCTCTCCAGCTGAAACCGTCCCCGCTACGGTTGGTTTTTTTCATTGATATCATGCGTGTTGGTGGAATTGGTCTGATCAACAATGTCACCGTTGCCTTCAGTGTGGTGGTGGTTACGGCAATTTTAGGGCATTTTGGAGCAGCGGCGCTGGCTGGATATGGTTTGGGAAGCCGACTGGAGTTGATGCTCACGCCTCTGGTCTTTGGAGTTGGTTCGGCTCTGACCGCTGGAGTTGGGGCAAATGTTGGTGCTCAGAATTTTCAGCGAGCCCGCAGTATAGCATGGGCAGGAGCCAGTATTGCGTTTCTGGTAACAGGCGGAATTGGTATCCTGGTGGCAGTCATCCCAGAACTTTGGCTGGATTGGTTCACGGCAGATGAGGCAGCCTATGAGATCGCTGTGCTGTACTTGGCGATTGCTGGACCATTCTACGGGTTTTTCGGTGCTGGTCAGGCGTTGTACTTCGCAAGCCAGGGTACTGGGCGGTTGTTGCTGCCGATCTGTGTTGGTGTTGTCCGCTTCCTGACTATTTCCCTGGTAGGCCTTGTGGCGGTTTTGCTGGACTGGCCGATTCAAGTGGTCTTTGCAGGAGTCAGCGCCGGATTATTGGTAACCGGTATTGGCATGGCTCTCTGCTTATTCAGTCCAGACTGGCGACCTCGTCTGCAAACCAGCAAAAACTAATCGTAAAACTCCCCTATGAGCTTGATTCTGTTGGGGAACATTGAATTTCACTAATGAGATCATTCAGCACTTCCTCTTTTGAACCGACTGGCTCAGAAGAACGTAAAAATCACCTGCGAACCCTGAAGTCCTTGGTTGTCTATCTCTGGCCCCAAGGCCGTCTGGATCTCAAAATTCGAGTAATTCTGGCGCTGGCGAGTCTTGCACTGGCCAAGGTAGTGACGGTTTATGTGCCGTTTCTCTACAAGGAAGCAGTCGATCAGCTGTCATTTGAGGAGGTTCTGCTGGTCCTTCCACTTGGAGTGATCCTCGCCTATGGGGGTGCCCGTTTGCTCCAGCAGGCCTTTGTGGAATTTCGAGACTTCATCTTTGTCCGAGTATCACAGCACGCTCAGCGAGAGATTGCCTTGTCCACTTTCCGACATGTGCATCGACTATCGCTCAAATTTCATCTGGAACGGCAGACAGGTGGCCTCTCGAGAGTGATTGAGCGAGGAGTGGGGGGAATACAATTTCTGCTGCGTTTTATTCTCTTCAATATCTTGCCAACGCTGATCGAGATCACGATGGTCACGGTGATTCTTTTTGTGCAGTTTGATTGGCGCTTCTCAGCAGCTACAGCCGGTACAATCGTGGCCTATGTCCTGTTCACACAAATCATTACGGACTGGCGGCTACAGTTTCGACGAACGATGAACGCCAAGGACTCGGAGGCCAACACTAAGGCGATTGATAGCTTCCTCAACTTTGAGACGGTCAAATATTTCAACAACGAGGAGCATGAATATCGCCGCTATGATGAAGCACTAGCTGGTTATGAAAAGGCTGCCGTGACCAGTCAGACGAGCTTGTCGTTACTGAATCTTGGGCAAGGCGCAATTGTAGCGGTCGGGTTGATTCTCGTGATGTGGATGGCTGCTGCCGGGGTGATCAGCGGAGACAACACGATTGGTGACTTTGTGATGGTCAACACCTTCCTGATCCAACTGTACCTGCCGCTGAATTTCCTGGGGGTGGTCTATCGAGAAATCAAACGCAGTCTGGTGGACATGGACAAGATGTTCGAGTTGCTGGAGCACAAACCGGATGTAGTGGATGCTGCGAATGCCCGGGAGTTGGAGGTTGGTCCGGGTCAGATTGACTTCGAGAATGTTTCCTTTGGCTATAGTGAGGAACGCGGGATTCTGAAAAATATTAGCTTTCAGGTCCCACCAGGAAAAACGGTCGCGATTGTTGGGCCCAGTGGTTCTGGCAAGTCAACAATTTCACGACTCTTGTTCCGTTTTTATGATGTCGATCAGGGGAGAATCACTATCGATGGGCAGGATATCCGAGATGTCAGCCAATTGAGCCTGCGCAAAGCGATCGGCGTAGTGCCTCAGGATACCGTACTGTTCAACGATACGATTGCCTATAACATTCACTATGGGAACCCAGAGGCACCTTGGGAGCAGGTGCAGGAAGCTGCTCAATTGGCCCAGATCCATGGCTTTGTGGAGAGTTTGCCCAAGGGCTACGAAACTGAGGTGGGTGAACGTGGTCTGAAGCTCTCTGGTGGAGAAAAACAGCGGGTTGCGATTGCTAGGACCATTCTCAAGGGCCCACGTATTCTGATCTTTGATGAGGCCACCTCGGCCTTGGATTCTCACACGGAGAAGGAAATCCAGGAATCCTTGCGTGAGGTCTCCAAGGAACGGACAACACTGATCGTAGCTCACCGCCTCTCTACGATCATTGACGCTGATGAAATTCTTGTTCTCCGAGAAGGAGAGATCATGGAAAGAGGTCGTCATGAAGAGCTGTTGAAGCTCGGAGGGGAGTACTCAGAAATGTGGAAGAAACAGCAGAAGAGTGAGGCTCAAGAACAACAGGCATCTAGCATAGAGAACCAGCCTTGAGCGTTTTCTCAATGAATCTTTGATTAATGTCATCAATCCATAGAATGTACTGACTGGGAATCCCTTGCTAATCGATTTCGCCAGGATGGTCAGACGGTAAGTCATCTTGATTCAATCAACAATCCCCATCGTTCATATTTTCATTCAGTAATCGGAGGTAACATGAGTCTAAAAACTATCACTATCCAGGATGATCAGGGAAGAGACTGTCCAATTCGAGATATCCGCGCTTTCCAGAAACACCTTCAACTTTTTCATCGTACAGGTGTCTCGGTACATGATGAAGATGGACATTACTTTACGGTGGATGACGCCTTCCGTCAGAAGATCGATAAATTGGTGGAAGAAGCTGACCGCTCACGTGGTTGAACAGTAGTTGTCTGATCAACTGCCTACCAGAGACTTTTCCTTGCTGTTCGGAGCGAAATTCGAGAGACTTTTTGCTTCCTTAAGATTTTAGTCGGCTACCGTGCCGCTGTTTGTAGTGGCTGTGTCGTTCAGCCTAATTGTCCTGACGGATATACCAGAAGACTGTTCCGTCATTCCTTTCAATTGGAGATCTACTGATGAGCTTTATTCCACAAGGCGCCAACCTGATCAATGGTAACTGGGTCCGTAGCCAGGACAGTTTCGCTTCGCAACCGGTCAGCGGAGCCCCACAATCCTTCAGCGTGGCGACGGAAGAACAGGTACATCAGGCATGTGTTGCTGCAGAAGCGGCCTTTGTCTCTTTTTCTCAAACTTCTCGGCAGCAACGAGCTGAACTGCTCAATGCGATTGCTGATGAGATTGAGGCACGAGGGGATGCCATTACTGAGATTGGAACCAGCGAAACTGGCTTACCTGCAGCCCGACTTCAAGGCGAACGAGGCCGAACGACAGGCCAACTGAGATTGTTTGCTCAACACATTTTGAATGGGGATTACCTGGACCGACGGCATGATGAGGCCTTGCCAGACCGTCAACCTCTCCCACGACCTGACCTAAAGATGGTTCAGCGTCCGGTGGGTCCAGTGGCAGTTTTTGGTGCCTCGAACTTCCCGTTGGCCTTTTCCACGGCAGGAGGTGATACCGCTTCTGCTCTCGCTGCGGGTTGTCCTGTGGTTGTCAAGGGGCATGAAGCACATCCAGGCACTTGTGAAATTGTGGCGGATGCGATTCGGGCTGCAATTGAGGCTACAAAGATGCCAGCAGGTGTCTTCAGCCTGGTTCAAGGAAACGCACGACATGTTGGCCAGACACTAGTCGAGCATCCCTGCATCAAAGCCGTGGGCTTTACAGGTTCTTTACGCGGAGGACGGGCTCTCTTCGATCTTTGTGCGCAACGTCCAGAGCCCATCCCATTCTTTGCCGAGATGGGTAGTATCAATCCGGTCTTCATGCTGCCAGGTGCATTGGCTCAGCGTGCCCAAGCGATTGGTCAGGGCTGGGCAGGCTCGTTGACGATGGGAGTCGGTCAATTCTGTACGAATCCTGGCATTGCAGTGGTACTCTCTGGTAGTGATGCAGATGCCTTCGTCAAAGCCAGCCAGGAAGCACTAGCTGGTGTCACCGCGCAAACGATGTTGACTGATGGCATTGCCAATGCCTATCGCCAGGGTTGCCAACGAATGCGGGGAGTCCGTGGGGTAACCGCGTTGTTGACCAGTGAGGGATTAGAGCGTAGCGGCAGTCCCTACTTGTTGGAGACCACTGCAGCAAATTGGCTAGCAAATCCAGAGCTTGGCCACGAGGTCTTTGGACCGCTGGGCATGGTAGTTCGAGCGGAAAGTCCAGAGGAAATGCTACAAATTGCTGAGGCCTTGGAAGGGCAATTGACCTGTACGCTGCAACTAGAAGATTCAGACATTCCAGCGGCTCAAGCCCTGCTGCCAACGCTAGAGCGCAAGGCGGGACGTTTGTTGGTTAATGGCTTTCCGACAGGTGTGGAAGTCTGCGATAGCATGGTGCACGGTGGACCCTATCCGGCTTCCACCAATTTTGGAGCCACCTCGGTTGGTACCATGGCGATCCGGCGTTTTGTCCGGCCCGTCTGCTACCAGAACTTTCCGGACGCCCTGTTGCCGGCTGACTTGAGTAAGAACTGAAAACACACGTCACATTAACTGAGAGAAACGATGCAACTGGAAGCCGCAGCCATTCTCCCGACTGATGCAGAGCAAGCCTGCCTGGTCGGCCGTGTTTGGAACCCAGAGGTCTCTGGGCCTTGTGTGGTGGTTTATCGGGATGGGGACTTGCTTGATATCACTCCCTCTTTCCCAACTGTTCGTGACCTGCAGGAACAGACCGATCCAGCAGCTGCAGTGGCTCAAACTACAGGGCCTAGCCTGGGTTCGTTGGCAGAAATTTTGGCAAACTCACTGGAGCCCACAGTGAATCCTGATCGTCCACGTTTATTGGCGCCGGTTGACTTGCAGGCGGTCAAGGCCTGTGGGGTGACCTTTGCCGAGAGCTTGCTGGAGCGGGTCATCGAGGAGCAGGCCAAGGGAGATGCCAAGCAGGCAGAACGGATTCGGGAAGAAGTTCAGAGCCGAATTGGCTCAGACCTTTCCCAGGTCAAACCAGGCTCAGAGGCTGCTCTGGAATTGAAACAATTACTGATTGAGCGAAAACTCTGGTCACAGTACCTCGAAGTCGGCATTGGTCCGGATCCAGAGGTCTTCAGCAAGGCTCAGCCGATGGCTTCCGTTGGTTTGGGCGCCTGGGTTGGCCTGCACCCAATTTCCAGTTGGAATAATCCGGAACCAGAAGTGGTGCTGGCGATTAATAGTCGTGCAGAAATTGTGGGCGCGATGCTGGGTAACGACGTCAATCTGCGAGACGTAGAAGGACGCTCAGCCCTGCTGTTGGGGAAGGCCAAAGACAACAACGCTAGTTGCTCACTGGGTCCGTTCCTGCGGTTGTTTGATGAGAATTTTAGCTTGGAAGACGTCAAGCAGGCAGAGGTAAAGTTGGAAATTGTCGGCCCCGAAGGGTTCCGTTTGGAGGGTAGCAGTTCCATGAACCGGATCAGCCGGAGTCCCGAAGAGTTGACCCAGGCAACGATTGGTCCTCATCATCAGTATCCGGATGGGTTGGTATTGTTTTTGGGAACCATGTTTGCGCCTACGAAGGATCGAGATACGCCGGGAGGAGGCTTCACTCACAAGGTGGGGGATTGGGTGACCATCAAGACACCTCGCCTGGGTGCGCTCAGCAACCAAGTGGCCCTCAGTCCAGACTGTCCTCCCTGGACCTTTGGTACTGCAGATTTGATGCGTAATCTGGCTCGTCGGGGACTGCTCAACTGATTCAGGCAGATCCACTGGCCCTTTGAGAGTTGAACATTCTTGGAGGTTGAGATGCAAAGCAGACAAGACTGGCAAAAGTGGCTGACAGGCTTGCCCAAGTGCGAGTTGCACCTGCACATTGATGGTTCTCTGCAACCCGAACGACTGCTGAAACTGGCAAAGAAAAACTCCGTGGCACTGCCCTACCACAGTGTGGAGGAGATCGAAGCGGCCTACGATTTCGAAAACTTGCAGAGCTTCCTTGATCTCTATTATCTCGGTGCGTCCGTGTTGCGTGATGAAGAGGACTTCTACCACCTGATGCGGGACTACCTGCTCAAGTGTCGTGAACAGAACATAGTCCACACCGAGATCATGGTGGAGCCACAAACCTACTTCCCACAAGGAGTCTCTCTGCAGACGATGCTGTCTGGGTTTGAATCCGCAATCCAGGAAGCTCGAAAAGGCTGGGACCAGTCCACTTTGTTGATTCTTAGCTTTCTCCGACACTTGTCAGAAGAGGAAGCGCTGGCTTTGCTGAAGGAAGTGGAACCTTACCGCGAACATTTCGTCGCAATTGGGCTGGCTAGCTCAGAAATGGGGCATCCTCCAGAAAAGTTTGCCCGACTCTACGCCCAAGCTCAGGAACAGGGCTATCGTCGGATTGCTCATGCGGGTGAAGAGGGCCCTCCTGCCTATGTCTGGGGAGCTCTCGATCTACTGAAGGTTCACCGGATTGATCATGGAGTTCGTTCTGCAGAAGACCAAAAGTTAATGCAAAGACTTGCTGAAGAACAGGTGCCGCTAACTGTCTGTCCTCTCTCAAATATTCGTCTCTGCGTCTTCCCAGAAATGAAGCAGCATAACCTGCTGCAGCTGTTAGATGCGGGTCTTTGTGTGACGGTTAACTCAGACGATCCTGCCTATTTTGGTGGTTACTTGAATGAAAACTTCTTCGCATTGCACCAAGATCTGGACCTCACTCAAGAGCAGGCCTTGCGCTTGGTTCAGAACGGATTCAACGCCAGCTTCCTTCCACAAGCAGAAGTCCAACGCCATCTTCAAGCCGTAGACGAGTACAGTGCAGCAACTGCGTGAATGGTTTTTTGCTCAACCCTACCTGCTGTTGACCTTGGTTCCTTTGTTCTGGGGTGGCAATGCGGTAGTGGGTCGAGGAATGACCGAGTTCATCTCACCAATCACGCTCGCCTGGATACGCTGGACGGTCGCTTTTCTCCTAATTCTACCCTTTGCCCTGCCTTCGATACGACGTGACTGGCAGACGATTCGTAGCTCCTGGAAGATGTTATTGCTACTTTCTCTGCTCGGAATCACGATCTTCAACACTCTCTTCTATGTAGCGCTACAAACAACCCAGGCGATCAATGCGGCGTTGATGCAGTCAGCTGGACCCGCTGTGATTGTGTTGCTTTCCTGGTGGTGGTTTGGGGAGCGTACAAACCAACGCCAATGGCTTGGACTCTCCCTCTGTTTCCTAGGGGTTGGCTTGGTACTGTTTCAGGGAAGTTGGGAAGTGTTACAGAAGTTTGAGTTGGTGCCAGGGGATCTCTGGTTGCTTCCAGCAGTGCTGGCCTATGCTTCTTACACCACACTGCTCAGGATCAAACCAGCCATCAGCCTAATGAGTTTCCTGGCGGTCACCTTTGCCCTGGGGGGTAGCATGTTGATTCCCCCGATGCTACTCGAGTGGTATTGGGTAGGATTGCCTCAAGGTAGTCCGCAACTTGCCTGGGCGGTAGGCTATGTCTCGATATTTCCATCGATTCTCGCATTTCTCTTTTGGAATCGAGGGGTTGAACTAATCGGTCCCAACTTAGGAGGACTCTTCATCAACTTGGTCCCCGTCTTTGCCTCGCTGTTAGCAATTATTTTTCTTGGTGAGAATTTTCAGTGGTACCATGCTGGTGGAATGCTCTTGGTACTGAGTGGAATGCTGCTCTTCCGCAAGTCAGCTGTTCCCAGATCAACCCAAGAGAAAGCACCTGCCTGAATATTTTGTTTCAAGCCATAGTCAACAACTCGATTTTTCCACTCGGTGGCGAAAATCAACGAACTAATGAAGCCGATGACCCGAACTGAATTGGAAAACGTCCTGAATCCGCTGGGACTCACCTTTGAGATCATTGAGATCGACCCAGCCCTGGCAGACACTGCTGATTTTTGTGCTCATTACAACATCCCACTGGATCAGTCTGCCAATACCCTGGTGATCGCATCGAAAGCAGAGCCCAAGACTTTTGTGGCCTGTGTGGTACTGGCCACAACACGTTTGGATGTCAATGGTGCGGTGCGCAAGAAGATGGGTGTGCGCAAAACTTCTTTTTCTACCGCAGAAGAGATGCAGGCCTTGACTGGGATGCAGGTGGGAGGAGTCACTCCGTTGGGGCTTCCAACAGAGCTGCCTTTGTGGATTGATTCTCGGGTGATGGACTGCGAGTGGATTATCGTCGGAGGTGGTGGCCGAGATCTCAAGGTGAAGATGGATCCTCAGGTTCTGTTGAAACTCGGAGGAGAATCAGTCGTTGATCTTGCCAAGGCCTTGGCCTAAGCCTCAGGCATTATAGCCCAGCAGTCGAGGTAGCCAGAGGACCAAGTCTGGGGAGAGAACAATGGTTGCCAGGGCCACAAGGAGAGCCATCAGGAATGGAATGACCTCTTTGATAATGCTTCGCAGGGGAATCCCCGTCGTGGCATTGATCACAAAGAGCAGGATGCCGTAGGGGGGAGTGATCAAGCCAATCATCGAATTGACCACAACGACAACACCAAAGTGAACCAAGTCGATTCCCAGTGCTCGACAGGAGGGAATGAAAAGGGGAATCACCACAAGAATCAGCGTGGTGGCGTCCAGTACACATCCCAGCAATAGCAAGAGTAGATTGATCCCCAACAGGAACATCAGGGGATCAATGTCGACTTCCTTGAGGACACCCGCCAGCTGGTTTGGAATGTTCTCACTGGCCACGATGTAGTTCAGGATCAGCGCCCCGCCAATCACCAGTCCTACCGCAGCAGAGGAACGCGCACTCTCCAACAAAATCTGATAGAGCCCCTTCCAGTTTAGCGACCGATAAAAGAAAGCTGTCAGAATCAGCGCATACGCTGCGGCAACGGCAGCTGCCTCTGTGGGTGTAGTCGCTCCACCATAGATCCCAAAGAGGAGAATGACAGGCAGCATGAGTGCTGGGAAGGCTCGGAGTGTTACTCCGGGCATTTCTCTTAGAGGAACGGGAGCCTCAGCTTTCAAGCTTAGAGTCTTGGCCTTGTAGACAATCATCACCATCAGCACCAGGCCCATCAGTAGCCCGGGAATAACCCCACCCAGGAATAGATAGCCGATTGATGCATCTGAAACGAGCGAGTAGAGCACCATCGGGATGGATGGTGGGATAATCGGGCCAATCGTAGCCGAAGCTGCGGTAATCGCTGCTGCAAAACCGGGTGTGTAGCGATTATCTTTTGTCATCATTTTGATGATGACCTTGCCAATTCCGGCTGCATCCGCAATGGCTGAACCTGACATTCCGGAGAAGATGATGCTGGCCACCACATTGACATGACCCAGCCCGCCCCGGAACCTTCCAACCAACGCCACACAGAATTGGAGCAGACGATCCGAGACTGTTCCAGCGTTCATGATGTTGGCAGCAACGATGAACAAGGGAACCGCCAGCAGCACGAAGCTCTCGTAGAGTCCTTGGATGATCTGCTCGGCTGCCAGCGCCAGATCCTGCCCATTGACAGCTAGAAAGGTGATCGCACCTACGATGATCGAGTGAGCAATCGGAGCCCCTAGAGCAGCTAATCCGAAGATGGCCACCAGGCAGAGGATAAAGGCTTCACTCACCGTAGTGCTCTGCTGAGTGAGAAATACCAGCTTCGAAATCCTGGTCTCGGAGGATTTGTACCAGCCGCCAAAGGTAGCGTCCCAGCACACCAATCATGAAGAGCAGGTAAATCCCAAAGATGTAGTCCAGGCGGATCTTGAGCGAGGAACTGCTCTCGATTTTCATGAATGCGATGTAATCCGCAGTTGCTGGAAGTGAAAACGCGTAGGCAACCAGGAACACGACAGCAGCCAGGCCAGCCATCAAACGACGCAATTTGCGTGGAGCAGCCAGATAGAGAACATCGAAGCGTACGTGATCCTGATCTCGCAAGAGCAGGCCACAACCCCAGAAAACTGTCCAAAGCCAAGTGATCAGACAGGCCTCCAAGGTCCAACTGAGAGGATGGTTGAAGATATAGCGGAAGATGATCTGAAGCATGAAGCTGCAGAACATGGCCGCCAACAAAAGGACGGCCACGCTGTCAGCGCCAATCTTCAGCCAGCGTAAGAAAGGCACGAAAGGTAGTATCAGCGAATGGCGTTGACTCGCTCAACAACTCCCTTGGGCCATTCCTTGGAGAAGTCGGAGGCCAGATACATTTCCTGGGCTCGCTTGCGGAAGGCATCTACGTTTGGAGTGTAGACTTGTAGTCCTTCCTTGCGGAAGAAGTCTTCCAACAAGGCTTCTTGTGACTCGACGTTGATGCTGATCACCATCATCGCGTCGTTAGCTGCCCGCTGTAGTTGATCTTGCTGGGCAGCAGTCATTCCGTCCCAGGCTTTCTTGCTGAGGGCCAGGAAGTTCATGTCTGCCAGGTGACCAGTCAGGATGATCTGCTTGGTGACTTCATAGAACTTCTTGTCCTTGTCGGTGGGCAGTGGGTTGTCCTGTCCATCGATCGCCCCTGTCTGTAGACCTGTGTAAACTTCGGTAAAGGCCATTGGGGTTGGATTGGCTCCCAATGCTTTCCCAAGGAATTGCCAGGCGTCAGTTCCAGGCATGCGCAGTTTGACTCCGGCCATGTCGTCTGGAGTCATGACTTTTTTGTCGGTGCGCAGGTTCAGGTGTCGCTTGCCGAAATACATCACGCCCAGCAATTTGACGCCGAGCTTGTCTTCAGCCATTTGGAAGAATTCCTTGCCGATATCGCTGGTGAATACCTTGCGCTGATGGTCTGCATCACGCAGCAGGTAGCCGGCTGTGAAAACGGACCAGTCTGGAATCAGCTTGGCCAATTCCTGAGCAGAAGTGATCGACATTTCTAGGTTTCCACGAGCAATCGCGGTCAATTCAGTACCCTGCTTAAAGAGAGTAGCGTTGTAGTGAGGTTGGTAGTCGGCAAAGCTGCTGACCTTGGCAGCGAAAACGTTTTGTAGACCCTGGCTACGTAGGTCGGTCTCTGTACATGGACAGGACATGCGCAGCGTTACTTTGTCGGCAGCCCAGCTAGGGAGGGCAATCAGGCTACTACCCAGAACAAGTCCAGCAGTTACCAATCCGGTTAATAATTTATGGCTGAAGCTCATGGCTAGTCTTCTCCAGGTAAGGGTGAATGGAACGCTCAAATTGAGCAAAAGGGCATCACTTAGTGCCTTGGAAACGCTGAAATGTCGATCTTTTTTTGAAAATGTAACTTAGATTGACAAAAAAATAGATGATTCATTTATTGGATTAATTATTTGTTTTTATGAATAATATTCACACTTGAAACTTCTTGTAAATCTCCACTGAACTGCACCGCTAATTATCCTCTCAGTCGGTTCAAGTACAGGCCAATGAACCCGGTCGCTCCCACCAGACTGATCAGAGAACCATAGACCCAGATCAGCGACGGGGCTGCCAAGTCATTGATCAGTCCAGCCACAAGAGGACTGATCCCCATCGCCACTCGATAGACCATCTCCAGCATTCCCATGTAGCGTGCCCGCATGTGGTCTGGTGCCAGATTCGAGACATAGCTGGTGACCGTTGGGTTGATCACCATTTCTCCAATGGTCAGTACCATCATCGCCACTATAAAAAACACAAAGATTTCTAGAAAAGGAATGCTGCCCAGCGCCAGGGCATAGACCAGAGCCCCCACGGCCATCATCAGAAAAGGTGAAAAGCGTGAAGCCCAGCGAGTGGTGGTGTACTGAAAAAGCACAACAATCAGGGCATTCACACTGAAGAGCAGGCTCGACTGGTTTTCAAGGATCTGAAAATTCTGCTTCAGGTAGATCGGCATCAGGATGAACAACTCAATAAAACCCATCACGGAGAAAGTGTAGTACAGCAAAATTGTGATGAAGTGACGGTCCTTCCAGACACTCTGGTTCGACTGAGGAGTGTCTTTCTTGGCCTCGGGTCGGGTTTCCTGCAGGAACCAATGGGCCAGTCCAGCGAGGAGTAGTAACAGGGAAGCGGTTGTCCAGAAAGCGGTCTGGAAGGAATGCTCGGCGATGATCCAGCCTCCGATTAGTGGACCAGTCACCACGCCGAGATTGATCGCCATTCGCAGTAGCGCATACGCCTGTGCTCGCTGGTGATTGGGCAGTAAATCAGCCACCATTGCGTTGCCCCCGATGGAGAACAGAGGACTGACCATTCCCATTACCGCCATCAGCACCAGCCAGCTACCGATCGAAGTGGCTTGTGTCATCAACAGCAAGTTTCCAGCTTGCAGTACGAGCCCAGTGATCATCATGACCTTCCGACCGTACAGATCCATCATTTTGCTGGTTCTTCCCACTGAAAGCAGGCTGGCGCAGGCTTCTACGCTGAACATCAAGGTGGTCAGTGTCAGGCTGGACTGGGTTTGTTCTGCAATGAAGATGGTTGTGAAAGGCCAGATGAAGCTACTGCTGGAGACACTGAAAAACACTCCGGCAAAGAGTAACCAGAAGCGGGTGGGATAGGCGCGCCACAGGGCAAGTAATCGACTCAAGCCACTTCCCACCAATAGGCAGCACGAGCCGATTCAGGGGGAGGTGTGAAGTCCGTTCCGAGGAAGCGCAGCGTGGTCTCCTCCAGCAGAGAGAGATCGGTTCGCTTGCGATCCAGCCGCAGGGGTTCCTTGAGCACCACGGGAGGATTGCTCATCACTCGTGGTCGACCGGAATGATTCGCTGACGAAGCGTGGAGCATGTAGGGATGAATGATGTAGAGATCCCCTGCTTTGCCAACCAGCTCTCTGAAATCATGGCACTTTTGAATGATTGTAGGAAAGTCAAAGGTTTTCGGCTCAATTCCGTCCGGATGTTCCAATAACTTCTGGGCTACATGTTTGGGAGAGTCAGCGGCGATGAAGGTGCCTCCACCTTGGTGCTCTACATCATTCCAAAAGAGTACGAGCAGAAGTGCCTGTTCTCGACTGTCGCAGAAGTGTCGGAAGTAGCTCCCATCTTTGTGCCAGTTGAAGCCTTCTGCCTGTGGTTGGCGCCATGGTTGATCGGCACCCAGACTGAAATTGACAATGAAGGCATCTGACCAGATCCAACTGTTGATCTGAGTGAAGTGCCGCGATTCGATTCCTAGGATCTTGGTTTCAATCCGCTCTTCGCCTCCAACAACCTCGCAGAGGGCTTCCCAGGCTGCCGGTGCGATCTCTGCGATGGGTGCCTGGTGGTGATGATTCATCCAAATGATCGGCTCTGCACACTGCTGGGTTGTTCCATAACCAACTCGCTCCAGTGCAGCCGCTGCCCAGGACTGCATCAATTCCGCAGATAATCCCGAAGAGATTTTTAGAAAACCTTCCTGAAGAAACTGTTCCTTCTGTTCGATTGAGAGAGCCATCGAAGTTCCTATGTAATGGACCGTGCTGTTGCTGATGATGATCGGAAACCAAAATGCCGCATCCTTGAATCAGCTCAAAGGAAGCTGTTCAGATTTCGCTCGCTTTCTCGCATGGTTTCAATGGATGGACAAGGAATTCCTAGCCAAACTGGGATATGCGTCTATTTTTGGTTGAAATCATCTGATTTCTTACAGTGAAAAAATGAAAATAGTTACAAATAAAATTCAAAAACAAATTTCTTTGAAAGATTTAAAGTGTGTGTATAGTTTCATTTTTTATTCTAGTACCCTACTGGATCTTGATTTCCCCCATCGAATTTTAGGGTCGTGTGAATTTTCCAAACCTGTAACGAGTTTTGAACGATATGAAAAAGCTGAAAAAGTTACTCATTCTCTATTTGTCAGCACTGATGCTGATCATCGCTAGTCCCCTTGAGGCTGCCGAGTTCAATCTCACGCTCCATCATTTCTTTT
>CAJXNF010000007.1 GCA_913056375.1 uncultured Pseudomonadota bacterium
GCGAGGTGCCGGGATGTGTTGGAATTTTCTGCACGAAACGTTGGTCCAAAGGTGTAGACATCGCCAAACGAACACGCAAATGCCTCTACATTCAACTGGCCTGACACTGTCAAGTATACAGGACGACCAAAGAAGTCAGCGCTGTAGTCGGGCTTGCCCTGAGAAGTTAGGGGTAGTCGTTGATCTAGTGGCAGAGTCGTAACTTGAAACAATGCCCCTGCCCCTTCTGTATCGCTGGCAGTGATGATTGGTGTGTGAATGTAAAGAAATCCACGTTCCTGAAAGAAACGATGGACCGCATCAGCGAGTGTATTCCTGATTCTGAAGACAGCACCAAAAGTATTGGTTCTTGGTCGGAGGTGGGCAATTTCGCGCAGGAATTCGAGGGTGTGACCTTTTTTTTGGAGTGGGTAGTCCTCTCCCGGTGACCTGCCGTAGATTCGGATTTGCTGAGCTTGTACTTCGAAAGCTTGTCCCTTGCCAGGAGACTCAACCAGTTGACCAATCACCTCAACCGCTGAGCCCGTTGTTAATTTGGCGATCTCTTCGTAATCGGGCAACTCTGCATCAGCAATGATTTGGATTCCTGACTGTGTCGAGCCATCATTCAAATTGAGGAAAGAAAATTTCTTTGAATTTCGTACTGTTCGTAGCCAACCTCGTAGACAAATCTCCTGACCAACCAAATCCGAAGACAATGCTGCTAGACGAGTCCGTTGACTCATAGCATGCCCCGCAGCTTCTTCGACACATCGATCTCAATACTCTCAACCAGGCCTGACAATTCTTTGACATCCATCAGCATGCTCTTGCGATCCGGCATGATCGCATAAAGGTACTTGACGTACTCGGGCAGCATCTTCAAATAGATCTGGTTTCGGTCAAAACGAATTTGCTTACTCAGGAAGAGTTCCAGTTGTCCTCTGGACATGTGCTTAAAGACATCAATGAAACCTGTTGAGCAGGTCTCTAACTCCTTACTGACATCTTTTGGATAGAAGTCCGAAAACCGCTTACGAGAAGTCATGATTCTAGAAAACAGCAGCATCGTGATACAGACCACTGTACCGTTCACCCAATCAATCCCGTACATCCCCAAATATCCGATTAAGAAATAGCATGCACCGATGATCGAACCCGTCAACTGAAGAGCAAGGCGCACTCTTTCCACAGCCAAAAACTTGAAATTATATTTGCGCTCTTTGACGAAGAACCCGAGGCCGTCTGTGAAACTGTCAACCCCCATCACCAACTCTTCTGCTGAAGCCAGTCGATTCTGGAGCTCTGTCTCAAGTTGCTTCTTCTTCTCGGCTGCGCGCGCATTAAGAATTTCCTGGGAGACATAACGCTTCGTGGCCTTCAGTTTCTCAACCAACACTCCCAGGAATTCGAATGGGTTCTCCGAACTCATCTGGTTTTGCTTGAACTGTGACTTAGCCTGTAGATAGTTGATGACTTCATCATAAAGGCGTAGGCGTTTCTTGCGTGCCTTCTTAGAACCTGTACGGCCACTGCGAGCCTCATACTCCGCATCTTCCTGGGCTTCAATGACCATTTCCTTGCGAATCAGAAGCGTAAAGATTTCGGAACAGACGTCGCCATGATTTTTGTTCATGTCGAACATCTTGGAGAAAATCTCACATATCACATAACTGGTTCCTGAAAACTTGCGATCACCAATCTCTACGTCTGACTTCTCCATGTTGTAGAAAGACTCCAACAGGTAGTCGAGCATGTCCTGTACATAGCCAACGTAGTCCTCCGTGTTGACACTTTCATTGATGAGAGCCACCCAGCTGAGAGCTGCAAAACGCTGTGTCTGCTCGTTGTCGAGCAGCATCTCAAGGGCATCAATGAAGTAGGGAAGCTTCTTAAGTGTATTTGTACTGGTGTAAACAAAGTCCGAGACCGAGACAGCTGCCGCTTTTGGATCTACCTCTTTCTCAAAAAGAACGACCATTCGGGTCGCTAGATCTTTGGCAAAACTCTCCGGAATCGCATCCTCGTCAGGCCCTCCGGCCCCTTCACCTTCTTCATCCAGAAGATCATCATCAAAATCAGTATCTTCTCGCATACTTCCTCATGTTCAGCACATGTATGGAATTGGCTTTATCGCAAAGCTGGCGGTGTCGCTTCCGCTTGCAATTGAACTAAAAAATCTTCGAAGAGTAACGTCTGTTGTTCTTTAGAACCTAGTCGCCGAACCGTCACAGTTTTTTCTTCGGCCTCTCGCCTTCCTAGTGCTAGAAGTACCGGCACTTTTTGTAGGCTGTGTTCCCGAACTTTGTAGCTAATTTTCTCATTGCGCAAATCAACCTCAGCGCGTAGGCCCGCAGCCAATAGTTGGTTTTGCAAATCCAGTGCATAGTCATTGGCTTCTGTGACGATCGTTGCCAAGACAGCCTGTGTCGGAGCCAGCCACAGTGGGAAGCGTCCGGCAAACTGTTCAACCAAAATACCCAAAAACCTCTCAAAGGAACCAAGAATCGCACGGTGCAGCATCACAGGTCGATAACGCTGTCCATCTTCTGCGACATAGCTTGCATCCAGGCGTTCTGGCAAAACAAAATCCACTTGCAGAGTTCCACATTGCCAATCCCGACCGATTGCATCACGCAACACGAACTCTAGTTTTGGCCCATAGAAGGCACCTTCTCCTGGATTCAGAGTGTAATCCTGACCAGCAGCTCTTGTTGCTGCTAGCAGCGCTGATTCTGCACGATCCCAAATCTCATCAGAACCAGCACGAACCTCAGGTCGGTCTGAAAATTTTACGTGGAAACTTTCGAAGCCAAAGTCCTGGTAGATTGTCGAGAGCAATTCAATAAAAGCCTTGGTTTCTCCTTCAATCTGGCTCTCTGTGCAGAAGATGTGTGCATCATCCTGAGTAAAAGCACGTACGCGCATCAAACCGTGTAGCGCTCCATGTGGTTCATAGCGATGGCAAGAACCAAACTCGGCAAGACGTAACGGCAGGTCACGGTAGCTCTTAATCCCCTGGCGGAAGATCTGCACATGCCCAGGACAGTTCATGGGTTTGAGAGCCAAAGAGCGCTGATCCTCGCTATGTCCTTTGCCACCTTCATCCACTTCGGCAATGAACATATGCTCCCGAAATTTTTCCCAATGGCCTGATTTCTCCCAGAGCAATCGGTCCACCAACTGTGGAGTCTTGACCTCTACATAGCCTGCTTTTTCCAGACGCCGACGCATGTACTGCTCACAAATTCTGTACAACGTCCAGCCCTTTGGATGCCAGAATACCGAACCCAAAGCCTCGTCTTGGAAATGAAACAACCCCATCTCACGACCAAGTCGTCGATGATCTCGCCGCTCTGCTTCCTCCAGTTGATGCAGATAGCCATTGAGTTCTTTCTCATTGGACCAAGCGGTGCCATAGATGCGTTGAAGCATCGCATTCTCAGACTTCCCACGCCAATAGGCTCCTGCCAGTTTCATTAACTTAAAGCCCTGCCCCAAACGGCCTGTTGAAGGTAGGTGGGGCCCTCGACATAAGTCGATGAACTCTCCCTGGCGATAGAGGGAGATCACCTCATCTTCTGGGAGATCACGAATGATTTGTGCCTTGTAAGTCTCTCCTTGCTCTTCAAAAAAAGTGATCGCTGCGTCCCGCTCCCAGACTTCTCTTTGAATAGAGATATCTTCTTTCACTAACTCTCGCATCCGGCCTTCAATCCGTTCCAAATCATCAGGAGTGAAAGACTCTTCACGGGCAAAATCATAATAGAAGCCATTCTCAATCACCGGACCAATAGTGACCTGAGTTTCTGGGTAGAGTTCTTTAACGGCCTGGGCCATCACATGTGCCGCATCATGGCGCAGCAACTCTACGCCATCAGGCTGAGTTCGCGTTATGATTTCGATCTGTGCCTGATTGGGCAATTCAAGGTAGATATCACTGAGCTGTTCATTGATACGAACAGCCACTGCGTCTTGTGCTAAGCGGCGACCGATGCTGTTAGCCAGGTCCAATCCTGTGGCACCTTCAGGCAATTGACGGGACGAACCATCGGGTAGGAAAACTTCAATCATGGAAAAATGTCATTGCGGGCTGTTTGGGAAAATATCGTTGCGATCTGGTCAGGCAACCGTTTCAGTACCATCTGTCGGAAGCTCTTCTCCGGCAGTAGTTGGTACCTCAAGCAAGGCTGGGTGATGTTCCAAGGCAATGTTGAGGGCGTCATTCACGTTATGTACCGCTCGAATCCGCAGTCCGTCTGTAATTTCGGCTGGAATTTCAGCCAGATCTTTCTCATTTTCCACAGGGATTACAACCGTTGAAAACATGCCCCGACGAGCAGCTAGTAGTTTCTCCTTCAACCCACCTATTTCTGTGACATGTCCCCGGAGAGTGATCTCACCCGTCATCGCTACTTCGTTGCGAACTGGGATCTGGGTAAAAGCACTAACAATCGCTGTAATCAACGGCAACCCAGCAGACGGACCATCTTTGGGAGTTGCTCCTTCCGGCAAGTGAATATGTAGATCCCGTTTTTTGAAGAGCTTGTGATCAATGCGAAGTGAATCTGCATTGCTGCGTACCCATGAATATGCAGCCTTGGCGGACTCCTGCATCACATCACCCAATTTACCAGTCAGGGACAATTTACCACCTCCAGGCATCAGTCCGACTTCCACCAGCATGGTTTCTCCACCGAGTGACGTGACACCTAAGCCCATTGCTACACCAACCTCGTTGCTCTCGTTCTTACGGTCCCTTGGTGGATGTGGTACTCCCAAGCACTTGTGTACCAATTTCGGCGTCACCATCATGTTCTTCTTCTCTTCAGAACGAACCAACTGGGTGACTACTTTCCGACAGATCTTGCCAAGCTCCCGCTCCAGATTACGCACACCGGCCTCACGAGTATAGCTTCGAATCACTTCTTCTACTGCAGCTTTGCGGAAACGCAACTGTTCCGCTGTTAAACCATGCAGTTGTCGTTGTCTTGGAATGATAAAATCTTCTGCAATGCGAATTTTCTCCAGCTCAGTGTAACCCGACAGGCGAATCACCTCCATCCGATCCAGCAAAGGAGCAGTGATCTGCTGAGTAGAATTGGCCGTACAGATGAACAGTACGTCTGACAAATCGTATTCAACTTCCAGGTAGTGATCCGTGAAGGTGTTGTTTTGTTCTGGATCCAAAACTTCAAGCATCGCCGCTGAAGGATCACTGATCACGCTTTGGTAGAGTTTATCGATCTCATCAATCAACAGTACTGGATTGTTGCTACCCGCCTTGCGTAAAGACTGGATGATCTTCCCTGGCAAGGCACCGATGTATGTTCTACGGTGACCACGGATCTCTGCCTCGTCACGCACACCTCCCAAGCTCATCCTGACAAATTTGCGATCCAACGCTCTTGCAATTGACTTTGCCAATGACGTCTTACCCACTCCTGGAGGACCAGTTAAACAGATGATCGGCCCTTTCAAAGAACCTCGCAGATGCGCTACCGCAAGATATTCGACGATGCGCTCCTTGACCTTCTCCAGTCCGTAGTGATCCTCATCCAAGATTTTCTGCGCACGAATCAGATCAAAATTATCTTGGGTCTTCTTGCTCCAAGGCATAGAGACGAGCCACTCCAGATAATTCCGAACCACGTTAGCTTCAGAGGACAGTGGTGACATCATCTGTAATTTTTTCAGTTCCTTGCGAGCCTCTTCTTCTACGCCCTCAGGCATTTTTGCTTCTGTGATCTTTTGATCCATTTCCTCCGACTCTGTCTGCCCATCGTCGGCTTGGCCCAATTCTTTCTGAATGGAACGCAGTTGATCCTGCAGGTAAGTTTCTTTCTGCGAGCGCGAAATTTGCTCTTCCACCTGCTTTTTCAGCTTATCTTCCAAGCGGTTGATCTCCAACTCGCTTCTCATAAATTGACGCACTAACTCAAGACGATGGCGTAGCTCAAGAGCTTCGAGGAGTTGCTGTTTCTGCTCTCTACCAATATCCAAAACTGGGGCAATCAGATCAGCTACTAACAAAGATGAAGCTTTCTGCAGTCGTTTGCGAGCCTCCTCTCGAGCCTTGTTTTTTACCAATTTAGTGTATTCATCGAACATCTTCCGAACATCATCTACCAGGCTACGCATGCCGTCTTCCTCACCTTCTTCCAGTTCAATCAGACGAATTCTAGCCAGGTATTCATTACGCTCCAAACTGCTCTCGAGAAGCTGTGCTCGCTGCTCTCCCTCGAAGAGAGCCTTGACCGTTCCATTTGGCAACCGCATTACCTGTAACACTTTCCCAAGAACACCATACTCGTAAAGATCTGACTGTTTTGGGCTCTCGACGTTTGGATTGCGCTGAGTAACAACAAAAATATGACGATCTTCACTAAGCGCGCGGTCCAAGGCTTCCATCGAAGCTTTCCGACCTACGAAAAAAGGCGTAGTCATTCCTGGAAAAATGACCTCTTCCCGCATTGGGAGCATCGGCACGGTTCTGATCTCAGCGTTCGCAACAAACATGGAACTATCTCGGTTGAAGGACTCAAGATTGATTGGAAAGACTTTTTATCTTAGAAAAAACCTGATCAAGGAACAAGTTCTGGAATATATTCACTGATCATGAGTTGCATTGTTTTATCGACATTCCCCCAGCAAGCCGATAGAGTAATTTTTCCCTGATTTTGCTAAGTTTTCAATATGGAGAACTGCTATGAAGCGATTACTCTGCTGGGGACTCTGTGCCCTATCGTTTTTGTGGGTCAGCTCGGTCGCTGCGAACGAAGAATTACCATTACGCCATGCACTGGCCATGAATGGTGAACCTAAATATTCAGCGGACTTCACCCACTTCGAATATGCGAACCCAAACGCACCCAAAGGAGGCCAACTCCACCAGAGCGTGATTGGCACCTACGACAGTTTTCATCCTTTCATTCCGAAAGGTGTCGGTGCTGAGGATATCGGGCTGATCTATGAAACCCTAATGACTAGTTCGCAGGATGAGCCTTTCACAGAATATGGCCTCCTCGCAGCACATGTTCAGATGCCTGAAGACCGCTCCTTTGTGATTTTCCATCTGCACCCAGATGCCAAGTTCCATGATGGAGTATCAGTCAAGCCTGCTGATGTGATTTTCACCTTCAATTCACTGTTAGAGAAAGGTGATCCCTTTTACAAGAAATATTATAAAGATGTGCAGTCTGTGACTGATCTTGGTGAAGGACGAGTACGCTTTGACTTCGGGGATAGCACTAACCAGGAATTACCTTTGATTGTCGGCCAACTCCCAGTACTTCCACAGCACTATTGGGAGAATCGAGACTTTGGAGAGTCAACGCTGGAACCTCCCTTGGGAAGTGGTCCTTACCGCATTGCCGAGTTCGAAGCTGGCAAGACCATTACCTACGAACGTGTGCCAGACTATTGGGGTAAAGATCAACCTGCGCAACGTGGCCATTACAACTTTGACCGCATTCGCTACGACTACTACCGCGACAGCACTGTTGCTCTGGAAGCCTTTAACGCCGGTGAGTACAACTTCCGCCAAGAAAACACCTCCAAAGACTGGGCCACGATGTACAATGGCCCCAAATACGAACAACAATTGATCATCAAGGAAGAGATTCACCACGAGCTTCCCCGTGGAATGCAAGGCTTCGCATATAACTTGAGACGCCCCATCTTCCAGGACGCTCGAGTTCGGGAAGCACTGGGCTATGCTTTCGATTTTGAATGGAGCAATCAGAACCTCTTCTATGGCCAGTATCGCAGAAGTACTAGCTACTACACCAACTCTGAAATGGCTTCCTCCGGCCTACCTTCAGAAGCAGAGCTAAAGTATCTGGAACCCCTGAAGGATCAGCTACCTCCAGAAGTTTTTACTACGGAGTTTAAGGTTCCAGTCAGTGATGGATCCGGAAATTTACGTTCCCAATTGCGTCAAGCTGGTGCGCTACTCAGCGCTGCTGGCTGGCAAGTAGATGCTAATAGTCGCAAACGCGTCAACAACGCTGGCGAATCCTTCAGCTTTGAAATCCTGCTGGTTTCTCCAGCTTTCGAGCGCATCGTACTGCCCTTCAAGAAAAATTTGGAGCGTTTGGGAATTGACATGAGCGTGCGAGTCGTGGACCCCTCACAATATGTCAACCGCTTGCGTAGCTTCGATTTCGACATGGTTGTCACAGTAATTGGACAATCGCTCTCACCTGGTAATGAACAGCGCGAATTCTGGCACTCGGAATCTGCAGATTTAGAAGGCAGCCGCAACCTGATGGGAATCCGTAATCCAGCGGTCGATCAACTTGTTGAATCGCTAATTGCTGCACCTAATCGCCAGGAATTGATCACTCGCACGAAAGCCCTTGACCGAGCCTTGCTCTGGAACCACTACCTGATTCCACATTGGCACATCAACTATTTCCGAGTGGGCTACTGGAATCGATTCTCTCGCCCAGCGATCACACCCAAGTATGGTCTTGGACTGCTGACCTGGTGGGAAGACCCAACCAAAGCTGCCAAAGTTGACAGCCAGAATAAAAACTAACCACTCCTCCTAAGACCACAGATCAGAGGCTTTTTCTCTAGCAAAAAGCCTCTGCCATTCCACAGCAGTTGAATAATCAGTTTTCTTCAAGATCATCTTCACTCTAGTTCGAATGATTAGCACTCATTGATGGATAGTGCTATTTTTTTCTTGATTTCTCCAACTGGCTTGGATAAGTTTTTAGCACTCACTTCAGCCGAATGCTAATACTGGCATTCACTTGGAGCTAACCTTAAAATCGTTCGCAAAAGGAGAACCATGATTCGTCCACTGCAAGATCGCATTTTGGTGAAACGCATTGAGGCGGAAGAGAAGACCTCCGGCGGTATCATCATTCCAGACACCGCTAAGGAGAAGCCACAAGAAGGTGAAGTCGTTGCTGTCGGCAAGGGCAAGCGTCTGGACAATGGCAATGTGATCGAGCCAGATGTGAAAGCTGGTGATCGCGTTCTTTTCAGCAAGTACGGCGGAACCGAAGTCAAGGTAGATGGTCAGGATTATCTGATCATGCGTGAAGATGACATCCTCGGCGTCCTCTGATTCAATCCTCCCGTTAACCAATTTTTCCGGATAAAGGAACCATGGCGAAGACTATTATTTTTGGCGCGGACAACCGTGACCAACTGCTCGCTGGTGTGAATAAGATGGCAAACGCCGTCCGTGTCACACTGGGCCCTAAAGGCCGTAATGTATTGATCGAGAAATCCTTCGGCGCTCCTCTGGTCACCAAAGACGGTGTTACCGTTGCCAAGGAAATTGAACTGGAAAACAAGCTGGAAAACATGGGTGCTCAGATGGTCAAGGAAGTCGCTTCCAAAACATCTGATGTCGCCGGTGACGGAACCACAACAGCAACTGTGTTGGCTCAAGCAGTTGTCAACGAAGGCAACCGAAATTTGGCTGCTGGTGCCAATCCGATGGATTTGAAGCGAGGTATTGATAAAGCAGTTGCTGCTGCTACCTCACGTCTGCACGAAATTTCTAAGTCTGTTTCTAGTTCTAAAGAAATTTCTCAGGTTGGAACCATCTCTGCCAATAGTGATGAAACTATCGGTGACATCATCGCAGAAGCAATGGAGAAGGTCGGTAAGGACGGTGTCATCACCATTGAAGAAGCCAAGAGTGCTGAAACCAGCCTCGACGTAGTTGAAGGTATGCAGTTTGATCGTGGCTACCTCTCTCCCTACTTCGTGACTGACTCCGAGCGCATGGAAGTTGTTCTCGAAGATCCTTATGTGATCTTGGTAGAGAAAAAAGTCAGCAACATGAAAGACATGCTGCCCGTACTGGAGCAAATCGCTAAGACCGGCAAGCCTTTCATGATTATCGCTGAAGACGTAGAAGGTGAGGCACTAGCCACCTTGGTTGTCAACAAGATTCGTGGAACACTGAAGTGTGCTGCCGTCAAGGCTCCTGGCTTCGGCGATCGCCGCAAGGCCATGTTGGAAGACATCGCCATCTTGACCGGAGGCCAAGTTGTTTCTGAAGATATGGGCATGAAGCTCGAAGACCTCACATTGCACAACCTTGGTCAAGCCAAGTCCATCGTCATTGACAAGGACAACACCACCATCGTAGATGGAGCCGGTGACAAGGAGAACATCAAGGGACGCATCAACCAGATTCGCGCACAGATCGAAGAGACTACTTCAGATTACGATCGCGAGAAGCTGCAAGAGCGCTTAGCCAAATTGGCTGGTGGTGTTGCAGTCATCAACGTCGGTGCTGCTACCGAAATCGAGATGAAGGAGAAGAAGGCCCGAGTCGAAGACGCACTGCACGCAACCCGTGCTGCCGTCGAAGAAGGTATCGTTCCTGGTGGTGGTGTCGCCCTAGCTCGCTGTATTGATGCTGTCCAAGCAGTAATCAATGGCGAAGCTAATGAAGACCAAAAAGTTGGCGCCGCAATCATCTTGCGAGCTATCGAAGCACCACTGCGTCAGATCGTTAGCAATGCAGGCCTAGAAGGTGCGCTGATCATTGACAAAGTCAAAGGCAACAGTGATGTCAACTATGGTTTCAATGCAGCCGAAGGCAGCTACGTCAACATGATTGAGAGCGGTATTATTGACCCCACCAAGGTCGTCCGCACAGCCCTGGAGAACGCAGCATCTGTGGCAGGATTACTGTTGACCACAGAAGCTGGTATCCATGAAATTCCAAAAGAGGAGCCACCTGCAGGACCTCCAGGCGGAATGGGTGGAATGGACGGAATGGGCGGAATGGGTGGAATGATGTAATCCATGCCCAGACGTCTCGACAGCATTTCGATGCTGTCAACCGGCTAACATCTCTGAAAGGTGGTTCGTCCTAAGGCGGACCACCTTTTTTTATGTCCACACAACAGCAACCAACCACGATTACTGCTCTTCAACAGTTGCCATGAGCCAGCTACAGCAACAATTCTCCAAACTACAGCAACACCTTAACGAAGCGATTATTGGGCAAACTCAGCTGACTGAACGCATCCTGATTGCCCTACTTGCTAACGGTCACCTCTTAGTCGAAGGAGCACCCGGACTCGCCAAAACTCGAGCAATTCGAACAGTTGGTGATTTACTGGAATGTGATTTCCATCGAATCCAGTTCACTCCTGATCTACTACCAGCGGACATCACCGGTACAGAAATTTATCGACCTCAAGATGCGAGCTTCCATTTCCAAAAAGGACCGGTCTTCCACAATCTTGTCTTAGCAGATGAGATCAACCGTGCTCCTGCCAAGGTTCAATCTGCGTTGTTGGAAGCGATGGGTGAGCGACAGGTTACCGTAGGACGAGAGACCTATCCGCTGCCAGAGCTTTTTTTGGTAATGGCAACCCAGAACCCTCTCGAGCAAGAAGGCACCTATCCACTCCCAGAGGCTCAACTGGATCGTTTCCTCATGCTGGTACTGGTGGATTATCCTCAGGCTGAGGACGAGTTACAGATTCTCCAACTGGCTCGGCAGGAAACAGATCAAAACTTCTCCAAGCAACGCAAGAGCTATTCGCCCCTACCTCAAGAAGTAGTCTTTGCAGCCCGACAGGAAGTACTCTCAATCTATATTGCACCAGAATTGGAGCGTTATCTGGTGGAACTAATATTGGCCACCCGTAAACCACAGCGATATTTACCAGAGCTGGCTTCAAAGCTTCAGGTAGGAGCCAGTCCGAGAGGGACAATCGCCTTAGATGCCTGTGCACGCTCACGAGCCTGGTTACAGGGTAGAGATTTTGTGAGTCCGGATGATGTGCAGGAAATTTATGCTGACGTGCTGCGTCACCGCATTTTACTGAGCTACGAAGCTGAGGCAGATGGCTGGACAGCAGACCAAATTCTCCAAAAACTACTGCAGCACGTGCCTGTTCCTTGACATATCAATTCAGGTCACCAAATCGATGCTGAAAGATCGTCATCGCAGATATGGCTGCCGTTTCTGTACGTAGAATTCTTGGGCCTAGCGTAAGTGATCTGGCTTTTGCCTGATGCGCCAGTGCAAGCTCAGAAGCGTGCCATCCTCCCTCAGGACCAACCCAAAGGGTATGTTTTTGCCCCACTATTTCTTCTCTGGAAATCGGCCACTCCGAAGAATCCAAAGGAGCAAAGATCCAATGCTGATCTGTGGCGTTTGTCTGACCCAGTGCCGCTTCGAGTGATTGAAACCATTTCCAAGTTGGTGAAAACTGACGCCCTGACTGCTTGCAAGCTTCGCTCATGATGCGTTCCCAGCGCTGCTGAGTATTTATCGTAGGAGTTTCGGCACGACCGCTAGAAAATTCTCCTTGAAAGAGCACCACACGACTCACTCCCAGTTCCACACTCTTCTGTAGTATCAACTCCAAAGCTTTCTCTTTAGGCAGAGCCAACCACAACTCCAGCAATAACGGCGATGGCTCCGGCACAACGACGGCTTCCAGAACTTCAAACTCTAATCGCTGTCTTATTTGGTTTAGCAGTTTCACACGAAATCGCTGCCCAAGCCGATCCTGCAGTAGAAAGTCATCTCCCGGTCGTAAGCGTCTAGATTGGCTGATATGCCGAACTTCCTCTCCTTGCATTTCAGCGCGCAGAGCAAGGCGCAGTTCACCCTCAAATTTGAAATAAGCAGACATTTTGGACAAAACTTGTTGAAATACTATATACTGGTGGGAAGCAATCGGAAGGGGAGTTGCAACGGGATACTTGACAACCTGTACCCCGTAGCACCTTAAAGAGAAGTCAGAGGCCCCTGCGGACGGCGACTTCCATTGGCGTCAATCGATGACGGCACTTCCGACGTATGTAAAGTCGTTGGGTCGGAAGCAGATAACGTTTGGGCGTTTTCATAGATCCCCATATACAAGAGATTGCGACGAGCACTCATAGATAACACGAGTTTGTTATCGGCAGGAGATCACAGAACTTTAGTAGAATGATGAGGTACTATGCCGCGGGGAGGATTTCGAGAAGGCGCTGGGCGCAAGAAGGAATACACTGAACCAGTGCGAAAGATCCTGTTGGGCTTGCCTGAGTCGGTGCTGCAGGAGTTGGATCAATATGCTAATCAACGTAATTTATCACGTCCAAAAGCAATCGCTGCCTTGTTGAAACAAATCCATCGTCCAGAAGAACCGGCTCGGCAAAAAACACAACACAAGGTTGTTCTGCAGGAACTCAAATCACTTCGAGAGAAACTCAAGAAGAGTTCCGACTGAGTTGAATTGGTTCCTCTGCATCATCAGCAGAGTTTTTCTGCAACTGTTGGAGTCGCTGGCGAGATGCTTCAAAACGCCTTCTTGAGATACGCCGTTCAATGATGCCCAAAGTAACCATCGACACGAATATCATCAATATTAGCACCAATCCCATTTTCCCTAACCTCTAGATTATAACTATGCTCTGGAAACTATTTCTGGCCTTTACAATCATTCCTGTCAGTGAAATCTATATTCTGATCGCAATCGGGGGACAGATTGGAATTCTGCCTTCCATCGGTTTAGTCATTTTAACTGGAATTGTAGGAGCTAGTCTTGCTCGCAGTCAAGGACTACAGACCTTGGGACGAATTCGAGATTCTTTTCAGCAGGGAGTGGTTCCAGGAGAAGAGTTACTCAACGCTCTATTGATCGCTATCGCTGGGATTGTCCTACTCACACCTGGATTTTTGACTGATGCCGCAGGGTTATTTTTGCTCATTCCAGCAACCCGAACTCTATGCCGAGAATGGCTTAAACGTCGCATAGAATTAGTATATGCCCAACGTAACGTGGGCAACGGTCCAATTATCTATGGCTAGGCATCTTCACTGATTTTTACGCAGGCAGCATGGACGCAAAATCTCCCGCCCTAATTGTACAGCAAGCCTCTAAGGTACTGAGTCTGGAGACTGTCAAACGAGGCAAGCGCCCGTATGACAACGCTTTGATCACAGAACAGTTGGATCTAGTGGAAAGGCTGGTGAGCAGGGATCATGCAAACGAATTGATTCGACTCTATCGTCTGCAAGATCCCAATGTGGATGGAACGTCTTGGCCACTGCGTTGAGGACAGTAACGCTTCACATGAATAGACTGGACAACCGAGGAGCAGGCTGTCCATTTCGAAAATCAGCGCCTGACATCAACTCCCGATGAAGCATCAGGCTCAATGGCACCGCTTGGGGTTGTGATCGCAAAAACAACTGGGACAGCGCAGGCTTCGGATCTTCCTCTGATTGAAAGTCCTTACCCGACATCAAACGAACCTTCGTCTTGGGAACCGTTTCCTGGACAGTAACCGGACGATGATTCTCGGTGTTTTGAACGATCTGCAACAGCAGTTCACGTTCTCGCTGGTCTTGGCCGCGCTGCTCGATCAGACGTTCATTCATGTCGATCAGGCGGTTGTTCAGACCAATCAACCACTCTTGTTGTTGCGATTGCAACGGGTTGCTCTGCATTTTCGTCACTCCATGACTACTCGGTTCTCATCCTGAAAACCGTACTACATTGGGTACGCCCCCGCCCTGCCAAAGGAAGTACCAAACTAACTCTCTGATCCCAATATCTAGAGTCAGAACACAGCAAAAACTCGAGCTACTGGCTCCATGCCGCTAGCAACGCCGTGTTGAACGATTCTGGAAGAAACTTTGGTTTCGGAGAATTCGTTAGGCGAGAATAAACCGGTTGGGAGGGTGCAGGGTCGATCAAAGCGTGTCGTGTCCAATGACAGACTGGTTAGCATCTTGCTGTTCTCTTGAGACTAGCCTGCCTCCGATGGCAGGTGGATTATGCGACAGATTTTGGATGACTCTGACGCTGATGGGATGGCTCAGACTAAGCACTCCCGCCGATGGGGAGTGCAAAAAACCTATGCAAAAAGGGTTCGGACTGCAAGAAAAAAATCCGACTTATTCAGATTTTTTTTATTTCTACAACTCTTCTAACTCAATTTCCCTCTCCGTTTCAGGATTAAAAGTCATCGCCGATGGCATTTTTCAGTAGCTAGCAGATGGATTTACAACAAGAACAACAGCAATGGTGGGCTCGTTGGCAAGAGGGACGCATCGGCTTCCATCTTCCAGAAGTCAATCCTCTGCTTATTCGCCATGTACACGCCCTGGCAACCGACACTCACTCCAATGAGAAATCCTGTATTCTTGTCCCACTCTGTGGCAAATCAAAGGACTTGATCTGGCTTCAAGGGCACTTTCATCAGGTCATCGGGGTGGAGTTAGTTCCTCAGGCTGTTAAGGCTTTTTTTGAAGAGAACCAAATCACTCCGACTCACTCCCTAAGAGATCCCTTCGCAACCTACCAACACGGCAATCTAGCCTTGCTACAGGGCGATATCTTCCAAATGAGTTCCAAACATCTGGAGAATCAACCGATCGGAGCGGTTTTTGATCGGGCTTCCCTGATTGCCCTACCTAATGAACTACGGAAAAATTATGTAGCATTGCTCCGTAGCCTGGTTTCTCCCAACACAAAGCTGTTGGTGGTGACGCTCGCTTATGAAGACGGTGTGATCAGTGGTCCGCCACATTCGGTTCCAGAAAATGAGATCTTCGATTTGTTTGCCTTCGCTACCAACATCGAGTTGCTGGAAAAACAAGACATTCTCCCTGAATCTCCCAACTTCCAGAAAGCTGGACTACGTTGGGCCTACGAAGCTGTTTACCTGATTACCTTCCCATGAAAATTCTTGCAGTCATCCCAGCTCGTTATGAGTCTTCACGATTCCCTGGCAAACCACTGGTTGACCTGCATGGGAAGCCAATGATTCAGCATGTATACGAACGAGTTCAACAAGTTCCCTCAGTAGGTCAGGTCCTCGTAGCTACCGATGATGAGCGTATCATCGACGCTGTCCAGGCCTTCGGCGGTCAAGCCTGCATGACTTCACCTGATCACCCAACAGGGACAGATCGAATCGTGGAGGTGATTCAGAATCAGCCCTGTGAGTGGGTGCTCAACGTTCAGGGAGATGAACCAACCATCGCACCTGATGTTTTAGAAACACTCATCCAGCGTGCACTTGCAGATGGCAGTTGCCCCATGGCAACTCTCGTTTTTCGCAGTGATGATCCCAATACCTGGCGAGATCCACATGTCGTCAAGGCCGTACTGGCACAAAATCACCAAGCTCTCTATTTCTCACGATCACCTGTACCCTATGCCCGAGATCAGGTGTTTCGTGGTTGCTGGAAGCACTTTGGGGTCTACCTCTACCGTCGTGACTTTCTGCTGGAATTTGCCAACTGGCCCTCAACCCCTCTTGAACAGCAAGAGCAGCTAGAACAATTGCGGGTTCTGGAGAATGGATATTCGATCCTTTGCGTAGAATCTCCCGTGGACAGCATTGGAGTGGATGTGCCAGAGGACCTTGCGCACGTTGCTCAACTGATCGCCACTGGAATGATCTCAGATTGATTCTTACTAATTTAAATAATTTAAATTCTTTTTATTGAGAAAACCTGTTGTATTTCACTACCTCACTCTCTCTCATTATGTAACTTTTTACTAGAAGTTACAGTCTTATCAGGTCATCAATTTTTCTTCATTTTTTCAATAGAAATGAAGATTTTTGATCACACCAACACACTCGAAATTCAGACTCTAAAAGTTACAGTTACATTTTTAGCAAAAACGCGCCTCTACCGAAATTGACTGGATTCTTCCTCATAACTACGGTTTGTTTTTCTGTTTGAAGACAAACCAAATCCTCATATTCATTTTTCAAATTTATCAAGAGACGTTCTATGGCAAAATTAGATGCGATCTTAAGCCAAGGGGGCCAACCTGTCGAAGAGTTGGTCAAATTCGAAAATCCCCGATTTGGTAAAGAGCGCCTGCATCTACCTGGTCCTGATTGGACAAACAGGATTTGGCAACAAAGTGATCGCAGTCCACAGGTTTTGCGGTCTCTGGGGCAGCTATATGGAACTGGACGTCTAGCAAATACGGGCTATCTCTCTATTTTGCCAGTAGATCAAGGAATCGAACATTCAGCGGGTGCTTCTTTTGCTGCCAATCCGATCTACTTCGACCCTGAAAACATTATAAAATTAGCGATCGAAGCCAATTGTAACGCTGTCGCTTCCACTCTTGGTGTGCTAGGAATTGTTTCTCGCAAATACGCTCATCGCATTCCGTTCCTGGTCAAACTCAACCACAACGAACTACTGAGCTATCCCAATCAGCACGATCAGACGCTCTACGGCAGTGTAAAGCAGGCCTGGAACATGGGTGCTGTAGCGATCGGAGCGACTGTCTACTTCGGCAGTCCAGATTCACGTCGCCAACTCTGGGAAGTCTCTCAGATGTTTGCAGCGGCACATGAGCTTGGTATGGCAACTGTGCTTTGGTGCTACGTGCGCAACTCTGGCTTCTCCAAGGATGGAGTGAACTACGAAACAGCAGACGACTTGAGTTCACAGGCCAATCATCTTGGTGTCACCATAGAAGCGGACATCATTAAGCAGAAGCTCCCTGAAGTTTCCAACGGCTACGGTGCCGTCAAGTTTGGCAAGACCGACAAGAAAGTATATGACTCACTGACCTCTGAACACCCTATCGACATGACCCGCTACCAAGTACTCAACTGCTACGCTGGCCGAGCTTCCCTGATCAATTCGGGTGGAGACAGCAAAGGTAGCAGTGATCTAGGCGAAGCACTCTACACTGCTGTTGTCAACAAACGTGCTGGAGGCTCTGGCTTGATCCTAGGGCGCAAGGCTTTCAAACGAGAAATGAGTGAAGGTGTTGCCTTACTGCAATCCGTGCAGGACGTATATCTTTGTGATCAAATCACGATCGCCTGATCTTGCCTTGGGGTAGGCTAGCTTGCCCCACTTCATCTGCTCCCCAGCAACCTAATGCCCGAATTACCCGAAGTCGAAACTGTTGTTCGTGGTCTACGCAGCTTGATCACTGGCCAGACGATCCAGCGGGCAGAGGTCTATCGTGAAAAAACAGTTCCAGGTTCCACTCCCCAAGCCTTTGCTGCTGCTATTCAGGGACACACTATTAAGAGCGTGACGCGCAGAGCCAAGTATCTGCTGTTTCAGCTGGAGCCCAAATCTGTGTTGCTAGGTCACTTACGAATGACAGGGAAATTCGTGGTGGCAGATCCTCCTTCGGAACCTGCCCCTCATGATCGAGCTTGGTTCTGGTTGGGCAATGGTCAGGTTTTGATATTTACCGATATGCGCAACTTTGGGACGTTGGAACTCTTCCCCTCAGCAACTGAAATCCCCAAGCTGCAGGTACTGGGACCAGAGCCTCTTACAGAGGACTTCGATACTCGCTACCTATATCCTCGATTGAAAGCCAGCTCAAAAGAGATCAAACCGTTTCTACTGGATCAGCGGCTGGTTGCTGGAATTGGCAATATCTACGCTTCTGAGATCCTATTTGCCTCTAGCGTGCTCCCTCAGCGTAGTTCACACTCTCTGAAAAAGAAGGAAGTGCAGGCTATCGTAGAAAACACTCGTCGGATTCTACTATCTGCTATCGAATACAACGGCACCTCGGTTTCTGATTTTCGGCAGGTTGATGAGAAGACCGGAGAGTTTCAGAATTTTCTGCAAGTCTATGACAAAGAGTCTCAGCCCTGCCCACGCTGTGAGGTTCCCTTGCAACGCATTGTGCAGCAGCAACGCAGTACTTTCTTCTGCATCGGATGCCAAAAATGAATTCCCTCTTCTTGCGTTGTCTTGGGATTCTGATGCTTCTGGTGTGGGCAGCTACGCCAGCCCTGGCACAGGTTAGTCTGAAAACCAAGCAATACCTGTTACTCAGTGGTCCTGAAAACACAGCCTCCCACCAATTTGCAGAGGATCTGGCAGAAATTTGGAGTATGCCAGGTGTCAGCTTTGGAAGCGATCTTCAGCCTGTTTCCGTTATGGATGGAGCCACTCGACTGGAGCAAATGAGGGATCAGCGAGGGCATCTGGCGATCATCAATGGGCAGGAAGCTTGGCAGTTGCTCCCAGAATATCCTCAATTGAAGGTGGTGAGTGTGCTCTGGCCGAACGTGCTGTATCTGATCAGCCGCTTGCAGCCACCTCAGATTGTGCCCTTGACAGCTGCACGTACTGTACGGGCTCCGTTACAAGCCCTGGAAGTCATTAGAGCTTGGGACGAACAGTCACCTGTTTCACTGTTGCAGGAGACAAATTGGTTCCCCCAGGAAGAAACCATTCAGGCTCTTGAAGGGTTCAAAGAAGATGTTTTTCTCAGTTGGGGTAGCTATCCCCTTCAGGAGATTCGAGCATTGCTGAACTTCCCAGGATATTATCTGACAGAAGCCCAGGATACTCTGCAGAAAGTTTGGACACAGCAACTACCCTGGACGCGCTCTTACACGCTCCCTGCAGAAACCTACGCCGGACAACCAGCCTTGCAGTTGCTGGCAGAGTTCCCAGTACTGGTTGTTCACGAGACTGTTCCTGACAGCTTGGTGAATAACCTGCTACGCAGCTTATTTGGTCACGCTGAATCTTCTAACCCACGCTTTCTGTTTCGAAATCTCTCTCCTCAACACAACCTGCTGTTTCAGCAAAAGCTCCCATATCATCCGGTAGCTCGTCGTTTCTATCGTTTCCCCTGACCATGTCTGAGCCCTGTTTTCGACACCTCCCCGTGTTGTTGGCAGAAGTAGTGGCATCTGCGCCCACAAATAGCCAAAGCCTACTTGATTGCACTCTCGGTGGGGCTGGTCACTCACAGGCTTTGCTGAAGAAATTTCCAAAAGCCACCCTGTACGGGATTGATCGTGACCCTACGGCCTTGGCGGCCTCACGCCACCGACTCGCTGAATTTCCAGGAGTCACAGCAATTGAACAGGCTAGTTTTCTGGAGTTATCGTACTGGGCTGAGCGGTGGAACACGTCCTTCGATTTCATCCTTGCAGACCTGGGGATGTCCTCAGAACAGTTGGCAGCTCCAGAGCGTGGTTTTTCCTTTTTGCAGGAAGGGCCTCTCGACATGCGAATGGATCCATTTAGACAGGTGGAAACAGCCGCACAGATCCTTCAGCAACGAAGTGAATTTGAGATCCGCCGACTACTGCAAATCTACGGAGAAGAGCGCTTTGCTCCACAAATTGCTCGTGCCATTGTGAAGCATCGTGCCAATGCTCCACTCGTCACAACCAGAGATTTAGCTGAGTTAGTGGAACGCGTGATTCCGAGAAAATTCCAGAAGCCTAACTTCCACCCAGCTACCCAAACCTTTCAGGCACTACGGATGGAAGTAAATCAGGAACCCGAAGAGATCAACGCCTTGCTCGACTTTGCGATTGAGAATCTGCGGCCAGGAGGACGGCTAGCTGTCATTTCCTTCCACTCCTTGGAAGATCGCCCCGTTAAGCAGCGATTTCGGGAATGGGAACGACCCTGCCGCTGTCCATCAGACTTACCACGTTGTGTTTGTGGTCGACAGGCTCTTGGGGTCTCTCTGCAGCGTAAGCCAATTGTTGCAGGTGCCGAGGAAATCGAGCAAAATCCTCGGAGTCGTAGCGCTCGTCTGCGTGTTTTCGAACGCAATGCTGTCTGCTTTCCAGGATCTGACAAAGAGTCTGAGGACTGAAATGGCCAAGAAGGAAAGCCTGGATGTGATCATCAATGATATGAACCGGAACCCACACCACTGGCGACTGGATCAGTTTCGTGCGATGCATCGCAACGGCATGAAGATCTGGATTGGCAACGGCTTCTTTGGCTACCACGTGGAGCAGCCCAATTATTATGAACCTACTCTGCGTGAAAAGTGGCAATTGCACAAAGCCCTCCGACGATTGCGTGCCTATATTGCCGATTACATCGCCAATAAACGGACTCCACCCAAGTCTCCCACCAGTTCATAAGCATTATATCCAAATATCTGTTCTTACTCTGGAAAACTCATGGCACGTTTGTTCGAACCCTTGACCCTAAAAAGTGTCACGACACGCAATCGGATCGTGATTTCTCCCATGTGTCAGTACTCCGCAAAGGAAGGCCTTGCCAACGATTGGCATTTTGCTCATCTCTCGACCTTTGCGCTGGGAGGAGCTGGGATTATCTTCACTGAAGCAACCGCAGTTTTACCTGAAGGACGCATCACTCATGGTGATCTAGGTTTGTGGTCTGATGAGCACGCAGCAGCTCTGAGACCTATCGTTGCCTTCCTCAAACAACAAGGAGCCCAACCTGCAATCCAATTGGCTCATGCTGGCCGCAAAGCAAGTATGCAGCGGCCCTGGTATGGTAACGGCCCTTTGGAACCAGCGGATATTGAGCGTGGGGATCTACCTTGGGAGATTGTTGGACCCAGCACTGAGCCAGTTGGTCCGAGCTGGTTGATTCCACATGAGCTAGACCAAGTGCAGATAAGAGAGTTACCCAAAGCCTTTGCGGAAGCGGCGCAGCGTGCGCTCTCTATTGGGTTCACAATCGCTGAGGTACACGGAGCTCATGGCTATCTTCTGCATAGTTTTCTCTCCCCCATTTCCAATAAACGTACAGATCAGTACGGTGGTTCACTGGCAAACAGGATGCGCCTACCTTTGGAAGTGACAGAGGCTGTTCGTAATGCTTGGCCCGAAGAACTTCCGTTGTTCTTCCGAGTTTCTGCAATTGATGGGATGGAGGGTGGTTGGGAGTTGGAAGACTCTGTGAGCCTGGCCAAAGAACTCAGGGAACGAGGTGTGGACGTAATCGATTGTTCTTCCAGGGGAATTGCTGGTCCAGCAACTGTTGGTCAAGCACCGGCCTTGGGGCATCAAGTCCCTTTTTCAGAGCGAATTCGTAGAGAAGCAGGACTCGCAACAATGGCAGTTGGGCTCATCATCGATCTAAAGCAAGCTGAGAAAATCCTTGCCGAAGGGAAAGCCGATCTGGTTGCTCTTGCACGCGAAGCCTTGCGTAATCCTTTCTGGCCACATCATGCCTATCAGTCATTAGTCAGTGAACAAGATTTTAGTACTTGGCCCGTTCAATATGGTTGGTGGTTAGAACGCAGGCGCTACTCACGGGATAACGCCTGATCCCAGGATTTGTGGAGGAGTAGAGAGAAGCGGAAAGCAAAAATTTAAACTCAGCCACCCAAAGGATTGGGAATGGCAACACCAAGTTCCGTTGAAATCTCGATCAACTGATCACAAATCGACTGTCCGAGTTCAATGCCATTCATCTTAGCAGCTCTGCGCCTTGTACGCTCTGGGTCACCAGGCATGAGCACAGGCTGATCCTGATGGCGTGGTGCTGAATTTCTGATTGAAGTGACAAAATCTTCAATCTCTCGTCGCATTCCGTTGCCTTGGTCAAACTTTGCAGGATCAAAAACAATCGAGAGCATTCCGTTACAGAAAGGCCTCTCATGCGCATTGGTGCCGGAACCAGTCAGCGCTCCTGCCAACAACTCACAGGCAAGACCAAGCCCTGATCCTTTGTGTTCTCCAAATGTCTGAATGGCTCCTGTCCCCCCCCTGGGATTGGGCACTCCAGAGGTCGCCGTTTCGCCATAGATCGTTACTGGATGGTCGGAATCAGCTCCCGTTTCATCAACCATTGCATCAGGTGGGAGAGGTGTTCCTGTCTTTAGGCTGACTAGGATCTTGCCCTCGGCAACACGACTTGTCGCGAAATCAAGAATGAAATGATCAGACTCTCCAGAATCCAGAAATCGTGGGACACCGATCGCAATTGGGGCAGTTGATAATTGAGCCTCACGTCCTCCGAAGGGAGCAACGATTCGTGAGCCTGCAACATTGACGAAGTGCAGGGAAATCAGCCCTTGATCTGCCAGCAGTTCAGCCCAACCACCAATACGGCCCAAATGACCTGCGTGGCGCAGCCCAATCAGCGCAAGCCCCTCTGATTGAACGATCTCACAGGCTTCGCGGACTACGTGGTGTCCAAGCACTTGACCAAAGCTGTATTGTCCATCAAAGAGGCGCAAAGAACCGGAAGACATCAACGTTGTATAAGCACAGACTGGTCGCACTTTCTGCTGCTTGATATAGTCCATGTACCGGGGTACTCGAACAATTCCATGGCTTGGATGCCCAGAGGCATCCGCGTCCACTAGGTGAATTGCGATCAGGCGAGCTTCTTCTCCAGGACACCCAGCCACGGTGAAGAGTTGGGATAACCAGTCTTCCAAAATCGTCTGCTGAACCAGCATGGCTGAATTCCTTTCTGTATTGTAATCAACGTCCTGAAAATTCAGGACTCGCGGAAGTACGGTCTTGGAACAAGGATGCTTTGACCAAGTGTGAACCGCGGATTATACAGCAAGCCTTCTTGAACGGAACCCTCTAATCTGGGGAATCAGCGCTCCAAGAACCACCAGCAAACCACCCAATAGCAGGGGAGGGGTGAGCGGTTCGTTCAACAGCAACCATGACAGGATACAGCCCAGTGGAATGGTGAGAATGATCATCAAGCTGGCCACACCCATCGGGAGTTGACGTAGAGCCCGATTGTAGAGAAGAAACGGCAGTGCGATAGAACTCATCAGGTAGACAACCAGGACCCAATCATAATTTGAGCTCATGGTAGGAAACAGAAATATTTCCTGATCGAACCACAAAACTCCTAAAGTCACTAAAGAAGCCATGGTCATCTGACAAGCAGTGATTGGTAACAGGGCCCGCTCAGCTTTCATTACCCTTCTGGTCAACAGCTGATTCACCCCTGCCAGGAGGTAGCAGAGTAGCAACAGAGCGTTCCCCAACCCCATGTTCCAGTCCAACTCCTGTCCCTGAAGGAAGATCAACATGCCCACGATGGCCAACGTACCTCCGATCCATACAGAGACCTGAAAGGGCTCCTTCAGAAAGAAGCGACCCAGCAGCGACTGAATAAAGGGGAGTAGGCAACTGAAAAGAATCACATTTGGCAACGGAACCATTGTCATCGCCAACAAGAACAAAATGGAGTTGATTCCTGGTTCAATCAGGCCCATGAGAAAAGGTTCAAAGCCAAGCTCGCGCCAGTTGAACTTGATTTTCCAAACCAACAGGAGCCCCCAAATCAACAACGCTGCCGAGATCACTCGGGCTGTTGCAATCAGGTTCGGAGAGGCGTGCTCCAACGCAATTTTCATGGCCACTGGATTGAGTGACCAGAAAAAGACCGCAAGGAGCATAAAAACATTTGCTCGGGAGTCTGTTAATGATTTTTCGAAGACGCCAACTGATTGCACGCTCAAGACTTTCCTTGCCCAAAGTTGTTTGCAGAAGAATTGAAAATAAACTTTGAACTACACTGGAAATTGAGCAGGAATAAAAATGATTAGTTTTCATCAACTTCATAAATAAAACTTATGACATGTGGGATGACCTTCCTTCCTTAGAGCTATTGCGAACTTTTGAGATCGTTGCCCGTCATCAAAGTTTCACCGGAGCAGCCTCTGAACTGCACATCACTCAGGCGGCAGTGAGCCATCAGATTCGTACCTTGGAAGAATTTCTGGGCTATCGTCTGTTCATTCGCAAAGAACGTCCAATCAGCCTTACGCCCGAAGGACAAGTGTTGCTACCCCAAGTCTTATCTGGCTTGCAGGGGATCAAAGCCGCCTTGGATCAACTGCAGGAAGAAGCTACGGCAGAGACCCTGGTGGTGAGGGTGGGACCGATGTTTGGTGCCAATTGGCTGGCTCAACGGATTGGAGGATTTTATCGCCTGCACCCAGAAGTCAGTCTGCAACTAAAGATCACTCTGATCGATACGCTACCTGACTTTGTCCGAGAGAAGCTGGATGTTGCAGTGGTTTGGGGGGATGGCCACTGGGAAGATGTAGCCGTTGAACGACTGTTACCACTCAGCTACACACCAGTGTGTAGTCCTGATTTACTGCGCGCCGAACAACCAATTCATAGTCCGGAAGACTTGAAAAATTATCCACTTCTTCATGGCTATAGCTATGACGAATGGAAAAACTGGCTGAAAAGAGCAGGGAAACCCTACCTACCCTGTCGAAGGGGACCGGTGATTGATGACTTCAACGTCGTCATGAACTCCGCGATTGACGGGCAAGGAGTTGCTTTGTGCGGGCTGGAGATGGTTAGAAAGCACTTGGAAGCCGGAAGGCTGGTACAACTGTTTGAGACCACAATCACCAGTGAAGAAGCCTTCCACCTTGTATACCCTGAATCCGCGCTGGAGCGTGAAGTTGTCAGGGTTTTCCGAGAGTGGCTGCTCTCTATGATACTTGATAGATAGAATCAAAAATTTATCTAACCAAGCGGCTTTCTGAAGAAATGCGGGACAACATCACTGTAAAAACATTCCACGAGCCCAGCTCATTTCCACAAATATTTAAAATAAATTCAGAAATATTGCTTAATTTTTTATATAAATTCGTTTATTAACACTTATCCGACGAACAAATTGACAAGAAAGGTGAATTTGAACGAAGATTCTCGGCCAGTTCAGTCTCTGGATGAAACGGATTATCAAATGTTGCACTTGCTCCAGCAGGAAGGTCGCCTGAGCAACGTGGAGCTAGCCAAACGACTTCATCTCTCTCCACCAGCCACTCATGCGCGCTGGAAGCGACTGGAGCGAGAGGGTTACATTGAAGGCTACTCAGCGCGCATCAATGCTCGCCTAGTCGGCTTTGACATGTCGTGCTTCATTCACCTGAACTTGGAAATGCATCAGCCCGAAGACGCAGGGCGGGTCCATGAGGAGTTGTTAAAGTTTCCACAGGTACTGGAGTTACACCACGTCACCGGTGAAACAGATTACCTGCTCAAGGTGATTTTTCGAAACCGCAGTGAACTGGAAGAATTTGTTGTCAGTCAGTTGATGACAATTCCAGGCATTGCTCGGATTCGGACAAGCCTTGTTTTGCGAGAAATCAACACCACCAAGGGACTTCCACTGCGTTAAGGGATTTCTAAACAACAGTTGGTCCGCTGCCACTGTTGTCCCAACGCAATTGAGGAGGTCTTCATGATTCATCTCTCCTTTCCTACTCGCCTGAAGCAAAAGCTCGCTTCCCTGTTTGCAGCTACCTGCTTGAGCTTGCCAGCAACTGCTCTTGCCGATGAAACCTGCATGTCCCCTTACATGGCCAAGATCACCGGCCAGGAAGATTTTGTCTATGTCTGGACTCTAGGAGTTGAGGGCATGGGGGAC
>CAJXNF010000008.1 GCA_913056375.1 uncultured Pseudomonadota bacterium
GTGAAGTCGGCCGAAGCAGGCAGCGAATAATGATTCCGCAGAAAGCTATGCTTGAAAATTGATTTGCCAAAGCAACCAAATTCCTGAGCCAAGCTGAGGCTATGTTCGGCAGAACAGAGCCCTCACAGACTAACGTAGACTCCACAAATCCTATCATCCAGCAAACACAACAGCGTGTTGTCTGCCATGAGACAGGGGTAAGCCTCCGATAGCTTTCCTTGCTCTATTTAAATAATCGAAGAACCCTCAAACTACTCTGGAATGGATCGCAAGAGGTACTGCCTTCGATCAAGCACAAACAAATATATTCTGTTCACCAAGAAGAGACTCAAACCAATTGGCAATTTCCCGGATTGCTAATTGAGCGTCTACAGTTCTTCAAGGTGCTCAGAACGAGCTGCTTTATTCTTCCAAGAAAACAGAAGAATTCTGCTCAAAGCGAGACTGAAGCATATTAGAAACAGTCTCCCATTCAGCAGGCAGGACCATGACGTGCGAGATAGCCCTGCAAACTTATATCGTGATTTTATGCCTACCAGGATGAAACTTGGCAAAGTGTTTTTGAGCGGCTTCACTTCTTTGACAAGATCCGCTTCTACAGAAGCTGTATGTACTTCACAAATGCAGATTACCTAGCCAGAGTTGGGCAACTTTGCTTTATAAAAATGCTTCAGGACAGAATTTAGTGTACCAATGCTTTCTAGCTATACAGGCGAAAGCCACTGTCATTACCTTGTTGCTGCGAACTGATCAAAGCTGCTCGTGCCAAGGCCCTTTGGCGTTCAGCACAGAAAAATTAGCTATTGATCTTCAAAGCAAAGTAGCTGCGAATGTCCGTGCCAGAGCCATTCGGCTAGCAGGACGCAGTGAACCGATCTGGTTCAGCATTGCAGAGACGGGTAGCGTTTGCTATTGGCCAAACAAGCTTCAAGAAGCGATGTTGGTTCCGTCAGGAAGCGGGTTCATCCCGGGTGCTAGCAGGAAACTCTGTTAGCACGTTTCGGCAGCTGAGATCTTTGCTCAAGCTTGCCTTGGCATTTTAGTTCAAAGAACGAAGACAGTTTTTGGTAGTTTCAAACTACCTGTTTGCTAGAGTTTGTCCCTAATTCTGATGGGAATTCAGTTTTTTCGGGGCATCTCAAGCAGGCGATCCATTCCAGAGTACTTTCTTAAATAACAATATCGGCAGAAGGCCGAATTTCTTTAGTCTTTTCTCACCTAAACATAGATGGGGAGAGACTTGATAGAGTTATCGGCAGAGAGGGCAGAGACTTTAGCGATAATTGAGAGGAATTTCAGAGGAAATGTGGATGGCGGATTTGGACGAGTTCTCCTGGCCACTGCAGGTACTGTTGCCAGCGGGGGTCAGGGACTGTGATCTGCATTTGCTTGACGGCATGCACCATCTCCCAGTAGTCCAGTTCTCGTGGCTCACGCAGGGGTCGAATATCAGTTCGCTGTCCCTTGCGGCGATTGCAACCCCGGCAACAAGTAACGATGTTCTCCCAGGAATTCTGCCCCCCATGGCTTCGAGGCAGCACATGGTCACAGGTCAGTTCAATCACAGGAAAGCCCTTCCCACAATACTGACAACGATGCAGATCCCGAATGAAAATATTGCGCTTGGTGAAATTAACGCGGAGCCGAGCCCGATGGTATTCATGCAGAATCACCACGCTGGGAATCTTGATACGTGTTGAAGGAGAACGGCATTCGTGAGCATACCATTCCAGCACATCAATCTTGCCAAGATAGTAAGACTTGATACCCCACTTCCAGCTCACCACGCTGAGTGGATTCCAGCGATAGGGCTGGACGTCAGCGTTTAGAACCAGAACTTCTCCCATGGCATGTTCTCCGCTGGGGTTTCAGTCAGGCTGGAAAGGGACCGGCTAGGCTGGGATGGATGGTGATTCAGGAAGTAGGTTTTCGATGGCTTGGTCTTCTACCGTGATGCTCAGGACTTCTTCCAGCGTAGTCAACCCTGCGCGAATTTTCTGGATTCCATCCATTCGCAGTGTGATCAAACCGTGGCGCAATGCAGCTCGCTTGATCTCATTGGCGTCACTGCTCTTTAGGATCACATCCTTGATGGAATCGCCCATGATCAGCAATTCGTGCAGGCCCAATCGTCCTCGATAACCTGTTTCTCGGCAAGCTGGACAACCTCGACCTCGGTAGAATGTTGCATTGACTTGGCTGGCACCAAGACCCAGCTCACGTAACTGCTCTGGATGAGGTTCATAGGGTTCTTTGCAGGAAGAGCAAATTTGACGCACCAGGCGCTGAGCCAAGACTCCAATGATGGTTGAAGAGACCAAGAAGGGCTCAACGCCCATATCAATCAGACGAGTGATGGTTGCAGGGGCGCTGTTAGTGTGGACAGTGCTGAAAACCAAGTGTCCTGTCAGAGCTGCCTGGATGGCAATCTGAGCAGTTTCTGCGTCTCGCATCTCGCCAACCATCACCACATCGGGATCCTGTCGCAGTACTGAGCGAAGCGCCCGTGCGAAGGTAAGACCCAAGCGTGAGTTGACTTCAATCTGGCTGTAACTCGGAATCTTGTATTCGACCGGATCTTCAATAGTAATTACGTTCCGCGCCTGGCTATCAATTTCTCCGAGCGATGAATAGAGTGTGGTTGTTTTTCCGCTTCCGGTAGGCCCTGTCACTAGCACGATTCCACCAGACTTTTGAATCATCGTGCGGAACGGTTTGAGGATATCTTCACTCAATCCCAACTCATTCAGACGCATCAGTTTGCTGCTCTGATAGAGCAAACGCATCACGATTTTTTCACCATGTACTGTGGGGATGGTTGAGACCCGGATATCGATCTTCTTACCCGCAATCAGGACCATTGTTCGACCGTCCTGTGGCAAGCCTTTCTGGGCGATATCGAGCCGCGACATTACTTTGACGCGGTTTACGACCGTCACATGAACTTGCCGCGGTAGGGTGGTCACCTGATGCAAAACACCGTCAATTCGGTAGCGAACGACTGTTGACTTCGGGGAGGGATCAATGTGCACATCACTCGCCTCATCTTTTGCAGCTTGCCAGAGCAGGCTATTGACCAGTCGTTTGATTGGCTCCTCGTCGTTGGCTTCCAGCAAGTCTTCCGGTTCTTCCACACCCAGAATGCTCTCAAAATTCTCTTGATCATCTAAATTTTCCACAGCTTCTTCAGTAGCAGCTGAAGTGCTGTCATAGACCTGATTGATCAGATCGATAATCGCCTGGTGGTGGGAGATCACCGGTTGGTAACGCAGTCCCCAAGTACGGCATAGATCATCCAGCAGATCTGTACGTGCAGGATTTTCAACAGCTACTTGCCAAATTCCATCGGCATAGGCGAAAGGGCAGAAAACAAAATTTTTGAGATGTCGGATAGAGACTTTATCTGCGAAGCCTTCTGGTAATTGAGGAACGCCGAAATCATCGCGATATTCTAACTCATAATACCGTGCCAGAGCCTGTTGCAAAACCGTCTCGGTTGTGAGCTTCTGCTTGATGGCAGCATTCTTCCAATCTTCCCAACGGGTACTCGCAGGCATCTCTGCCTGTAGTTGCTCTAGCTTCTCAGAAACAACTCCAAAATCAGTCGTCAGAATTTGGGCAACGTGCGTGAAAGGCATGATAAAAAAACCTTAGGCAGGTACTTAGTTTTTCTTGCGAAAACAAACGCTTGACGGTCTTGTAGAACAGCTGTGAGCAAGCGAAGCTTGACGCTACAAAGTCTTTTGTTAGGATTCAGAAATAATTTATCTATTGAGAATTATTTGCTTTTTTAAATCATTTTCAATGGATAAAACACTGCTAGATTAAAGCAGATTCCATTAGATTTTGCCAGAGCGCTTCGGTCAACTCGTACTAGAGCGTCTGCCTCCATTGATTTCATTTATGGCTTACGCACAACTTTCCAGTCCAATTGCGCCGGCAAAAAATCTGAGTGAACTACTCACCGAGTGGAAGCCTCAGCTGCAGCAACTGGAAACTCAGATTCTCTCGGGGATTCGCAGCGATATTCCCTTACTAACCTCTGTTGCAGAACACATTCTCAGTTCTGGTGGTAAGCGGCTTCGTCCAGCGCTCGTATTTCTCAGTGGAGCTTTGGGCTCTGCACATTATGAGGATTTGCTGGTCGCTGCTCAAGTTGTTGAATATCTACACACCGCCACATTGCTCCATGACGATGTGGTGGATCAAGCAGATCTGCGTCGTCAACAAGCAGCTGCCCGCACCATTTGGGGAAATGAAGCAAGTGTTTTGACAGGCGACTATCTGCTCTCCATGGCTTTCCACCAGCTGACCACTCTAGGGAATCTGGAACTACTCAAGCTGATGTCAGACACCACCACTAGGATGGCTCGCGGTGAACTCCTACAGTTGACACGCTCATTCAACAGTGCCAATGAGCAGGAATACTTGGAGATCATCACCAACAAGACAGCTTGCCTCTTTGCAGCTGCTACACAGATGGGAGGAATCTTGGCTGGACTGCCAGTCAATCAGACCAAAGCCCTCTATGATTATGGAATGCAGATCGGACTTGCCTTCCAGATCGTTGATGATGTTCTGGACTATAGCGACAGTAATCGCACTGGTAAACCAGTTGGAACAGACCTGCAGGAACGCAAAATCACTTTACCTCTCAGCCATCTGCTCGATAAAGCTTCACCACGTGATCACCAGCGAATCAAGCAAATTCTCACAGCAACCACTATCACAATGGATGATGTGGTTCATGTCGTTCGTTTGATGGAACGCTATCAATCATTGCACTATGCGCTTGAGAGTGGTCGCCAATTTGTAGCCCAAGCTCAGAAAAATCTTCAGTCGCTTCCCAACAATCGAATTCGCCACACCTTAGAACAAATCGCAGGCTTCATTGTGCAGCGAGATCTCTGATTAGCCTTTCCCAGATGCAGCAACGGGTGGCCGGGAGTGTCGGTTGTAAAGCTCACTCCAACGAGCTACCCGACGTGCAGCCTCATTGACCGTAGCATTGATGTCTTCGATCTGCAGTGGCTTCTCAAAATAATCGTGGGCCCCTCCCTTCATTGCTTGAATCACATGAGAGAGATTACTATGGGCAGTCATAATATAGATCTGCATTAACGAGTTGATCTCCTTGATCTGCTGCATCAACTCCAAACCATTCATCTCCCCCATCATGATGTCTGTAATCACAACGTGGAAAAAGCTCCGCTGCAACATGTTCAGCGCTTCTTCTGCGTTCCGTGCTGTAGAGACGTGGTAACCTTGTTTGGTAATCGTCTTTTGAAGAACTAATCGGATATTCTCGTCATCGTCCACCACGAGGACATTTAACTCTGATTTGTTGGAGGAGGCTTTGGCCATGGGTTCCCGTAGGCTAACAGAATTAGGATTGAAGTTGACGTAGAAATTCCACTCGGTTGGGAGCTTTCATCACGGCATTACCAATCAGTAGTGCATCCAGTGGAACCGAGCTGAGGTGTTCAACATCCGCTCTGGAATCGATGCAACTTGCACTAATCAAGCACTTGCCAGCTTGTTGCTTCCACCGGCGCAACTCAGCTTCTTCTCGCCACCATTGCAGGGTTGTTTCGATCGTCCCCTGCAAGTAACCACGCTGCGGTTCTGCAGGTAGAGCGGCTATGGGACGATTATTCAATAGCAACACATCCGGATTAATCGCCAAAGCTCTGGGCAATTCTTCTCGTAGAGAGCATTCAACCACTGCGGTCACTCCAATTTCAACACAACAATTCACAATTTCACGAAGCTCTTTTTCAGAGAAGTAGTATACCAGAATCAGAGCTGCAGAAGCCCCTCGCAAACGCCCTTCACGTAACTGGTATTCTCCCAGAATGAATTCCTTGTGCAATCTAGGGAGCATAGTCCGCTGTGAAACTTGCTCTAATAAGTCCAAGCTTCCACCAAAATAACTCTCATCTGTAAGTACGGACACTGCTGCAGCGCCTCCAGCTTCATATTCCTTTACAATCCCAGGCCAGTCTGGATTCGCTACATTTTGCTGGGCTGGTGACCGCGATTTGAGTTCCGCAATCAACGCTGGGCGCTGTCTGGAGCTCAGTGCCTCTCGCCAATCCAGTACTTCTGGAGCTTCTGCCTGCCGCTCTCGCAAGGCAGCAAGAGGATGAACACGTTGGCGTTTCTCAATCTCCTGAAGCTTCTGCTGACGCATCCGATCCAGAAAAGTACTTATCGTCATTTACTATATCTCTGTATTAACGAATTATTACCTTACAAGATGCAGAGGGCATGCCCTCTCCAGAGGCAGACTTTAGGCCCCTAACAGCCTGTAGGACAAGATTTTTTTTAGATAAAATAAAGTGTGCCCGGAGCTTGCATCGAGTTAATTCTGGAAACTTTAATTTATTCATATAATTTTAATAGTCTTCTGTAATCCTTATTGTCTGCAACGCTTGTTCTGCTCTGGTCATGGACGTCTGGCGCTGACGGGGAATGAAGAAGAGGTGGCTTGATTACAATTTACAATTTCAAGGGAGGAGCCGGGAAGACGAGCTGTGCGATGAACATTGCGCTCACCATGGACTATGGTGTGGTGACCAATGATATCTACTCGCCAATTGAAGAAGTCTTTGACAACGTGCTCAAGGTCAGCCCATCAGAAGAATTTCCTGATTTTCCAACCGATGCAGAGGTTATCTTTGATCTGGGGGGCTACATCGAAGCGCGCAGCATCACGGTGCTACGCAACTCAAAAGTCGTACTTGTTCCTACTATCAACGAGTATTCAATTTTGCAGACTACGATAAACTCAGTCGCAGAAATTGAAGAATATAATACGAACATCTGCTTGATCGCCAATCGAACCAAGCGTGGGGATTATGAAGAGATCCGTCAAATCTTATCCCGATTTTACAAATATCCGATTTTCGAGGTGAAGGAGAGCCAGTCGATTCCTGCCATTTTCAAGAAGAAGAAGAGCATCAAGGCCATGGTCGAGGAAGGAGGTCTGCAAAAATACCACTTTCAGTACCTGGACCGGCAATTCGACAAGATCATCGAATTCATCCGGAGACACTATGAGTAAGGTCAACCTCAAAGATTATAAAAAAGAAAACCGGGGACTATTGCGCAAATCCGTCGAGGAACGCGTAACCTATAAGAAGTCCGGCCCCAAACCCAAACCCGAGGACGAAAAAAACTCTGCCAAAATCCTCGTTTCTATGAAGCCTGCCGAACGTGAGAGTCTTGAGGAAGCCGCGAATGGTCGCCCACTTTCTCAATATATCAAGCACATCCTACGCGAACGTGGTGTCATCTGAGCGAACAGGTTTTATCGTAAAGCCTGGCGAAGATGGCAGCACCGTGCCCTGATAAAATTTGAACTTAAAACTAGTGTAGAATTATTTTTTGGGGAGAGGTCTGCATCTTGCAGCAAGACATAAGACGGGGGTGAGCCCAGGTCTCATGAGGCGCTTCCATTCGCCTGAAATAATGGGGGGCATTATTTCACGAAGATTGAATCACCAAAAGTGAGAGCACCCAGGTGATTCATCCATTTCTCACCTAGGCCCACATTCGACATCATGCAAGAACGTTCCCTTTTTCTGAAAGTTCTTTAATTTTTGTTCTTAGGCACTGTTTCAATTAGCTTTATTCCTTTCTATAGAAATCTCCCAAGTCTCAATCCAGCCGTCTTTCACTTGCCAATCCGACACTCTTTGCCGAACAATTGACCACATCTGGAATTTCACGTTTCGGTTTTCCCGCAAATTCCTTAGAATCTATTAGTCAGATTTCTTTCGCTCCTGTTCGTATTCCATTCCCGCAGATTGAATAGAGTTATGAACCCAGACAGTCCTTTCAGTATTGGCATTGATCTAGGCACAACCAACAGCGCCCTGGCTTTCATTCATCATGAAGAAGCTGAAGGGAGCCAGATTCTCTCCATTCCCCAATTGATCGATCGGAATTTGCTTGATGAGCTTCCGACGCTCCCTTCTTTTCTGTACTGCCCTTTGGAAGAGGAGTTCCCCAGTTTGCTGGGACATTTGCACTGGGAAACAGCCAACGAACATTTGGTTGGAACAGGAGCTCGAGTGCTGGGAGAGAAAACCCCCCAACGTCTGGTCAGTTCTGCCAAGTCCTGGCTTTGTCACCCAGAAGGTCAAAAACAAGCCATTCTACCGCTCTATGCACCAGAAGATCTGAACAAAATTTCTGCAGTTGATGCAGCGACAGCCTATCTACAGCACCTGCGAGAGGCCTGGGATGAAAGTCACCTACAGGAATTGATATCTGATCAACAGGTTACAATCACCGTTCCAGCTTCTTTCGATGCAGTTGCCAGAGAACTAACACTTCAAGCTGCCACGGCTGCAGGATTTTCAACGATCACCCTGCTGGAAGAACCGATTTCAGCTTTTTATGCCTGGCTTGCAGAGAACGGAGAAAATTGGCGGGAGCAAGTCAGCATTGGTGACTTGATTCTTGTTTGCGATATCGGAGGAGGTACCACTGATTTTAGCCTGATTCTTGTCCGCCAAGAAGAAGGCTCCCTCCAGCTTGACCGCATTGCTGTCGGGGATCATATCCTGTTGGGCGGCGACAATATGGATTTGACCCTAGCTCGGACTCTGCAACTAAAAATGCAGGAGGAAGGACGTCAATTACAGCAATGGCAGTTTTTTGGTTTGGCACATTCATGCCGTAAGGCAAAAGAACAACTGCTGCAGGATGCTGAATTAGAAAGTGTGAGTGTGGTGGTTCCGGGTCGTGGAAGCCGTCTTGTGGGGGGAACCATTTCTTGTGAACTCACTCGCCAGGAACTGGAAGAAGCTTTGCTGGAAGGATTTTTTTCAACATGTGGTGTGGAAGACCGGCCAACCCAGAATGCTCAGCGCACAGGACTACGCACACTTGGTTTGAACTACGCTCAAGATTCCCGAATCCTTAGGCACCTAGCTCAGTTTCTTTATGAAAGCAGACAGAGAATTGGTGACGAAGAATTACCTGAAAACATCCTAAAGCAAGATTTTCTTGCGCCTTCTGCAATCCTGTTCAATGGAGGCGCTACGAAGGCTCCTCTGTTCAGAGATCGAATCGTTGAAACCCTCAATGGTTGGCTAGAGACCATTGAACAACCCAACCTAAAACTACTGGAGTTGGGCGACCCAGATCTTGCCGTGGCTCAAGGGGCTGCCTACTACGGTAGTGTACAGAGAGGCCTAGGCCTTCGTATTCGTAGCGCCAACACTTTTTCTTACTACATTGGTGTTGAATCCACGATGCCAGCTATTCCGGGGATGCCTCCTTTCATGAATGGACTCTGCGTCGCACCATCTGGAATGGAAGAAGGCAGTGAGGTTCATTTACCAGGAATGGAATTCGGTTTGTTGGTTGGCGAAACTGCTCAGTTCCGCTTCTTCATCAGTCGGGAACGCAAAGACGAAGCTGGAGATCTTGTAGAAAATGCTGAAGAAGAGCTAGAAGAATTAGCCAGTTTGGAAGTCTGTCTGGAAATGGAAGATGCCACTGGATCACAGGTTGTTCCCGTACAGTTACGAACACTACTGACAGAAGTGGGTGCTCTGGAACTGTGGTGTGAGAAGACCGATGGATCACAGCAATGGAAACTAGAATTCAACCTACGCAATGAATAATGTTAGGTTAGTGTGAGAGAATCCTCCAATGGATTTGCCAGATCCAACGGTTGGATCTCAACAAAATGAAGCAAATCCGTACGGAGTTTAACCAAGGCAAATTGCTGAAACAGATCGCCAGCAAAATGCTTACGTAGGAACTGACGCAGAATTGTGTGCTCAGGTTGAAGCAAAACACGATCACAGAGACTTAGGTATTCTACCTGACGAATATCAATAAACTGCTCAACCTGATCCATATTCGTCTCACCAGGCTCGGAAGACAATCCAGCGAAATGCAGGCTTACTCGATGGCATAGGTCTTCAAGTAAATTACCATAGAGGACAAGGCTCTCCAGGAAAGAAAAATCCCGCAGCATCAGTTCGTGTATTGCCTCACACTTGGTGTAGAACAGACTCGCCTGAATCTGTCCATGATCGTTGAACAGCTTGCGCTGATTGACATTGTACTCTCTCAAATTGCTGAGGTGCAGCAATAGCAACTGACTGGTATGATCCCAACATGCTTTGCGCTCCTCCAGAATCTGTCCCACCTGTACGGCGCGTTTTAACAAACTCTGGATCAATTCCAATGGCAAATCCAGAGCAACACAATGAGCCAAAGTGAACGGTCGCTTGGTCCCTCGAATACCAGGCATCGCTGGTCGCCAAGCCCAAAATGGAGTCCGGGCCATCTCCAATAATCCACCAAAGGGCATCTCCTTTTGTTGCTTCCAATGTTCACAAAGGCGCTCGCGCAGTCGCTCATCCTGAACCAGGTTGATCCGGCGACGACCTTTGCGATCACGGAGTCCATCTAAAGAAAAGACATGTGGCAATAAGTCCGCAAGAGGTGCTTCGCCAGCAAAATTCCGGTTTGCAGGATGGTGCTGCAAGTTTTCCGTCATAGTTCCGTATATTTCTGGTTTGTGTTAGTTTTTGATTTATAATGTTCTTTACAAAGATGGACTTGCTTTAATTTGGTCAAGTCAGGTTGGTTTCCGGGAATTTATCACATCCACATTCTGTCCCGTTTACATCCAAAAGTGCTATGCCTACAAATTCAAACCCCCCACTCGTCACAGCCTTACGGAAAAAAGATGCCTACCTCGATTCTGTCAGTAAGATCCGCTTTCAAGAGACGGTCTCTTCTTATCTATTCAAAGCTGGTGATCACTTTTACAAGATCAAGAAGGCTGATAGTGAACACACAAGTTTAGCGGTTAAACAGGCTTTTTGCCAAGAGGAAGCCAAATTACTACATCGACTCAATGGAGAAGAATTACAGGCCGAAGTACTGCCTGTTTATCAGAATGGGAAAAGTTTCAGCTACAAGAATGAGACCGGGGCCACAGCTGTAGACTACGCTCTCAAAACAACTGCGCTGAGCGAACGCAACTTAGTGAGTCATCTGCTGGATCAGAAAAAACTCTCACTGATTGCTGTTGGACGAATCGCCCGCAAACTCGCTCAAGTACACTCAGATTTCCCTGCAAACGACAAGACTGCACACGAACGAGGACGGGCGGATGTGCTGCGTTCGCTGTGCGAAGACATGCTTTATCAGATGAAACGTCACTTGGACGAGTCATTCACCCAACCTATTCGGGATATGATTCGTCATCCACTCGACAAATTTTTTGATGAGCAAAATCGGCTTTTTCAGCGCCGAATTCGTAAACATCGAATCGTTGAGGGACATGGTGCACTGCTGCCTGAGCACATCCATGTTAAGGGCCAGACTGTAATATTTCTAAGCCCTCAGGAAGCCCAGAAAAAATATGCAATACTAGATGCTGCCAACGATGTGGCAACCTTTTCTGTAGAGTTGTTACGCCAACAAGAAGAAGAGCTGAATAGTAGTTTTCTGGATCGGTACCTACGTAGTTCTCGGGATCGTACCGACATGAAACCCTTGCTTCCTGTCTATCAAATGTACGCCGCACTTAGATTGGGGGTCACCAATTGTGAGATGCGCACCGCAATGGCTTGGACAGAAGAAGAACGCGAAGCGTTTCAGCAGAGGGCTGTACAGTACTTTAATATTGCTGTCCGTTTTGCTCGGCAACTACCTCACTAATCATCGTCAATCCCAACAAACCATCGTTCCCTCTATTTTCGACTAAAATCCAGTGTAATGAGCCATTTCGTCCAAAAATTTGGCGGCACCAGCCTTGGCACAGCCGAGCGCATGAAAGGGGTCGCTCAAATCATAGTAGACCATCTAAACCAGCACCACCGAGTCACCGCTGTTGTTTCAGCAATGAGCAGCTATAACAAGGCAGAAGGGACCACTAGCAGGCTGCTGAAAGCTGGAAGTTTAGCCCTCAGCGGAGGGCCCTTCTATCGAATGATTGACCTCGTAGAAGAAAGCCACAACGAGGCTTTCAGCAAGGCTGTTCGCAATCCAGAAATCCAGGAACAACTACGAGAATTTGTTCATCGAGAATTGCGTTCGCTGAAGTCCTTTCTGGAAGCAATCCACGTGATTCGAGAGATTTCACCACGTAGCCAAGACCTGATTGTTGGTACTGGAGAGCGTCTTTCTGCGCGATTGTTAAGTGGCGTGCTTCAAGACTTGGGAATTGATGCCGAATACGTTGATTTATCTGAAGCCCTTCCAGAAGGAGAGTACGCCCCCGAAGGACGCGCACTCTTTCCTTACCTACAGCATCAATTTAAACAGTACTTGCCTCAGGAGACAGGGCGGACTGCGGTGATCACAGGATTTTTTGGCTTTGTTCCTGGAGGAATCATTGATCGTGTCGGTAGAGGGTACACTGACCTAACCGCTGCCCTGATCGCTGCAGAGACCAAAGCCGATGAATTACAGGTCTGGAAAGAAGTTGATGGAATTTATTCCGCAGATCCTCGCAAGGTTCCTACAGCCTCTGTACTACCAGAAATTTCACCAGCTGAAGCTGCCGAACTAACGTATTTTGGCTCTGAAGTACTACATCCCTTCACCATGGAGTGTGCCATCAAGGCCAACGTGCCAATTCGAATCAAAAACACCTTTCACCCAGAGAAACCCGGCACCATCATCGTCCCTGGCAAGTTGACCGAACAGAGAAGACAGCGGAATCAAACAGCTGTGGCGGTCACAACCAAACACCATGTCAGCATCCTCAACATTCACTCAAACCGCATGCTGAATTCGACCGGCTTCATGGCGCAGGTATTTGAGCTATTCAAGAAGCATCGAGTCGTGATTGACTTAATTTCAACATCAGAAGTCAACATCTCCTGTACAGTTGACCGCTTGGATAATATTCAGTCCCTGATTCACGACATGGAGGAATTCGCCGATGTAACCCTGATTCGTGACCGAGCAATACTGAGTTTGGTGGGAGAGGGAATGCACTACGCTACAGGTACTGCAGGACGGATGTTTATGGCGCTAGCCCAGCAACAAATCAACCTGGAGATGATCACGCAGGGCGCTTCTGAGATCAACATCTCCTGCGTAATCCGGCAAGAGGACGCCCCGGAAGCATTACGCATCATTCACCAGACCTTCTTGGAATCAAATACGGAGACCAATGCGAGCAGCTGAGCGTGAGCAGTTCTTTCAGAATCTCAGCAAAGCGATTCCAGAACCTATCACAGAATTGCAACATGCCAACACCTTCGAACTTCTGATCGCTATCATCCTCAGTGCACAAACGACGGATGCAGCAGTCAACAAGGTCACTCCCTCTCTCTTTGGCAGTTATCCTACTCCACAAAAACTCGCCCAGGCTGCACCAGAAGAAGTGCTGACCCATATCAAGACTATCGGCCTTGCTCCCACTAAAGCCAAAAACATTGTTAAAACTGCCCAACAGCTTTGCGAACAGCATCAAGGTGAAATTCCCGAAGACTCTGAAGCTCTGCAAGCCTTGCCCGGTGTGGGACGCAAAACTGCAAATGTCCTTTTGAACACGGCCTTCGGGCATCCTGTGATTGCCGTGGACACTCACGTCTTTCGAGTTTCTAACCGCACAGGATTGGCGCGTGGAAAAACGGTGGAAGAAGTCGAGCGCAAACTAGCTCGTAATGTTCCTCCAAATTGGCGCAAGGATGCACACCACTACCTGATTTTGCAGGGCCGCTACACATGCAAAGCACGAAAGCCTCTCTGCGGACAGTGTCCCGTACTTAAGGAGTGTTCTTTTCCAGGCAAGGAAATTGAGAGGGTGAACTGACTTGAGTCAAGATCTGTTCTGAAATCTGACTGTGATCTGCAGTCTTGTTCAGTCAGAACATCATTGTTGCAAACTTCAGTGACTAACTCAGGAGGCAGAAGTTATTACTCAGGGCTGAGCAATAAAAGGATAGGCAATTCCACTGTAGAAGAAATAGGGACTGAGGGCTAAATTGTCAGCGAGTTCCAGAAGATAATCATCTGCTGGTTCTTGATAGTCCTGCCTGCGAATCGTCCAGTTACGATTCTCTTCTTGGAAGCGTAGGTCATACACTCCAAAATCCAGTAGCGCCCGCTGATCCTCCAGATTCCAATACAAGATATCCGCAGCAAATTCCCGTCGTTGATCCGTACTGCGCACTGCGATTCGGTCTCCTTGCAGCAGGAGTTCATACTGAACCAATCGAGGTGGGTTCCATTCCTGCGGGTTTTGTTGACGCAACAGCACTCGAGAACGATCAGAAATCAAGTATCTTGATGGCACCATGGTTGTTGGAAAATCAAGCTGTCCTTGGACACGCAATGGTTGAATTTCTCGAAAATCAATGAACTTTTGATATTCTCGACGAGAGAGACCAGAAGGCTCATTTCGTACCAGTTGTAGTCCAATGGATTGCACTGAATATTGAGCAAAGATTTGAGGACTTTGACGATAGGTCAAATCTTCTACAAAAAAGATCCCGCTCTCACTTGAAATCGGCGCTGAGATTGTTTTGCCCGCAGGGGTATTGAAACGAATTTGTAACTGCATTTCATCAGCGAGCCTCACGTTTGTCTGAAGTTGTTCAAACTCAAACCGCACCCGACCACTGAGCAAGACATGCGACCATAGCTTTTCCTCTTCGGCAGCCTCTGCCAAGTCAGGATCCTGCTGACGAACAGCTTGCAATCGAGCAAAGGCTTTCACTCCTTCCCCAGCAGCCAGGTACTCCCGATAGCGCTGAAGGTTTTCCTGAGCAACCTGACGGTTCGCTCGTTGGAGAGCTTCACGATAGACCGAATTATCCGGATTGGCGACAACGGCTTCCCTGTAGGAGATCGAAGCTTCTTCCCAACGTTCTTCTGCTTCCAGTAGTACTCCCTGATCGTAAGCAAACGAGCACCCCAACAGGGGTAGACTCAATAACAGCAGTAATGGGCGTTTCCAGAATCGTCGCACGTCACTCCACCTGAGAAATTGGATAGTTTGGAGCCTCTTCTGTGATGAAGACATCATGAACATGACTCTCCCGTAGTCCAGCCGAGGTGATTCGGACGAATTGTGCCTGCTCTTGCAGCTCCGTAATATTTCGACAGCCAGTGTATCCCATTCCAGAACGCAATCCTCCTACAAACTGATAGACCATTTCTGCCAGTGATCCTTTGAACGGCACTCGCCCTTCAATTCCTTCTGGTACTAGTTTTGATTCTTCAATATTGTTCTGGAAATAGCGGTCTTTGCTACCTTCCTTCATCGCACCCATTGATCCCATTCCACGATACAGCTTATACCGTCGCCCTTGATAAAGAATCACTTGCCCCGGGGTTTCTGCGGTCCCAGCAAATAAGCTGCCGATCATCACAGAGTCTGCACCAGCCGCCAGAGCTTTCACAATATCACCAGAGTACTTGATTCCTCCATCAGCAATTACAGGAATCCCGTAACGTCTCGCCACGCTCGCTGACTCACTAATCGCCGTAATCTGGGGCACACCAATACCAGCAACTACTCTCGTTGTACAAATTGAGCCTGGCCCAATTCCGATTTTGACAGCATCAACTCCTGCCTTGATTAGCGCTTCACAACCAGAGGCAGTAGCAATATTTCCCGCAACAATTTCTAGTTCTGGAAAAGTTTCACGAAGTTCTCGGATGCTTTGCAGGACCTTACTAGAATGTCCGTGTGCTGTATCCAGCACAACCAGATCAACTCCTTTGCTGATCAATGCCGCCGTACGTTCCATCAAATCTCGACTTGTACTCACAGCAGCACCAACCCTTAGACGTCCTCGATCATCTTTGTTGGCATTTGGATATTTGCGGGATTTTTCAATGTCCTTGATTGTGATCAAACCAAGCAGATCATAGCCTTCTGAGACAACAAGTAATTTCTCAATGCGATGGGCATGCAACAGAGTTTTTGCTTCCTCGAGATCAATTCCTGGAGAGACCGTGACCAGTCGATCCCGCCCACTAGTCATCACAGAGCCCACTTTTTGATCCAAATTGGTCTCAAAACGTAAATCTCGATTCGTCAGAATACCAACCAACTCCGTACCACGGGTTACAGGAACTCCGGAGATGCGATAGCGCTCCATCAACTGTAGGGCATCTTTCAGTGGTTGTTCAGGCTCGACTGTGATCGGATCGGAAATCATCCCACTCTCTGATCGTTTGACTCGGTCAACCTGAGCGGCTTGCTCCTCCACACTCATGTTCTTATGAATCACTCCAAGACCACCCTCCTGTGCCATACTGATGGCCACTTGGTGTTCTGTAACGGTGTCCATTGCCGCACTCAACAGAGGAATGTTACAATCCAAGTGTCGGGTCAGCCGAGTTTGAACAGAGACTTCGTGAGGTAGGATGTCTGAGTAGGCGGGTACAAGAAGAACGTCATCGAAGGTCAAACCTTCCGTAATGCGATTCTGCAGCATAAGCTTCCTTTTTACAGCACAGCCAGAGGTGCCGGCCAGCATCCATGGGGCAAGAAAATTTTTTTAATTTCGCACAACAAACTACAGAACTCAATCAAATTTCCAGTTTACTACACAATCTCACCTAACCAAGAGTAGGAAAAAACTTGTCAAAAAATCATGAACTCGATATTAATTTTTGTTTTACATTCTTCTACCCCTAGTGAGTTGCGCAGATGAAGCGAACCTACCAACCCAACAATCGTCGGCGTAAAATGAAGCACGGCTTCCGCGCACGGATGGCGACAAAAAATGGTCAAGCCATCATCAAGCGACGACGAGCCAAGGGACGCAAGCGACTGTCCGCTTAGTGGATTCAAGGCGTTATCCAAAACGGGTACGCCTTTGCGGTCGGAGTGAGGTGGCCCGAATTTTTCAGCATGGGAACTACCGAGGATTAGGACTAATCAGCATCAAGTACCTCACTAGTTCTAGTTCGGAGAGTCGCTTTCTAGTCACGGTGAGTAAGCGCGTAGGGCATGCACCTTTGCGGAATCGACTGAAACGTTTGCTTCGAGAAGCAATTCGCCATCACCGACACCAAATCTGCCAGCCTGTTGATGTCTGCTTCATGATCACTAAAAAACCACAACGCCCCGTGGAGCAGGCTTATATTGAGAGTTCGGTTCACCAAGCTTTCCAATTTCTTAACGCCCAGACTGCTGAAGACTAACCAGCATGGACGTCCCCTCTGCATCCTATCCTGAGCTATCACCCTCAAGATTACTGTCCCGAGGATTGATCGCCTGTATCAAGTTTTACCAATATTGCCTGTCTCCGCTTTTACCAAGATCATGTCGCTTCTACCCAAGCTGTTCCAACTATGCACTGGAAGCTCTTCAACAGCATGGTTGTGGCAAAGGTGGCTGGCTGGCGCTTCGAAGAATTCTTTGCTGCCATCCTCTGCATCCCGGAGGGTACGACCCTGTTCCCGATAAGCACACCGAATCCACCAAATCTTTAAACCTCTGACCCGGCCTGTAATCATTATGGAGAAACAAACCCTTCTAGCAATCGCTCTGTCGGCTGCTGTGCTGATTGGCTGGCAGTTCCTCTTTCCGCCGCCACCACCGCCAACTTCGACGACCGCACCCACGGCTACTGAGAGTTCCCCAACCGTAGCCTTAGAAGAGAGTGAACCAGCTGTTTCTGAAAACTCTGTCTCTCCACTGAGTGCTAGCCTACCGAGTGTGGATGAAAGCCAACCTGCCAAACAAGTTGTTGTCGAAACTCCGCATTACCGATTGACCTTTAATACGAGGGGTGCAGTTGCCGAGAGCCTGTTGCTTCAAGAGTACCAGCACAACAAGGGACGACTGACTCTCAGCACATGGTTCCCCTATCTCACATCATTTTTAGGGGCTAGTAACGAAGAAATCGTCACAGAGGACAACAAGGTGAACATGTTCGCCAACGACCTCGATGATGTGCATCAATTTGCTGTCGAATTGGAAGACGACCCCCAGCTTTCCGCCCGACTTCAACGTACTGTTTTCTCTGAATCACAGGGAGATTTGCGACTTGAAGAAGGGACGGCCTCCCTACAATTCGTTTCTCCTGTTGTCGACGGACTCCAGTTGATCAAGACTTTCGAGTTTTTCGCTGATTCCTTCCAGATCGGCTATCGGGTCCAGGTGATCAACCGCTCTCAGGAAGCAAAGTCCTTACGGATTCGCCACGTCTTTGGAGAAGGCCGCGTTCAGAACGATGATTATCAACAACAAGGGGCTCACACAGGGCCAGTATACTTTGTTGAAGAAAGCGTGGAGACTGAAACAAACAGCGATGTTCAACAAGAATTTCAAGTGGCAAACGCTGAGTGGTTTGGGGTGGAAGATCAGTTCTTCCTAAATGCAGTTCGAGCTGAATCACCAATCCGCTTCGCCTACTTCCGTTCTGCTGCCGCTCTGGTCGATCAACGGTCTATGCTGCGCCCGTACTTTGGGGCACGCTTACCCTTAGTGAGCCTACAGCCAGATCGACAGATTGAATCAAATTTTCGCGCCTACTTTGGACCAAAGTTAGAAGACGAAATGCTGAAATTTGGTCACAATCTGCGTGAATCAAATGCAATGTTCTTGGAAACGCTGGCGGCACCACTACTGACGCTACTGCACTGGATTTTTGGCTATGTTGGCAACTATGGCATCGCTATTATTATCCTGACCATCATCGTTCGGTTGCTGCTGTTCCCTTTAACCTACAAGGGAATGAAGGGGATGAAACGGATGCAGCAGCTGGCGCCACGAATGAAAAAAATTCAGGAGAAGTACAAGGATAACCGAGAAAAATTAAACCAAGAGATGATGGAATTATACCGCAAGAACAAAGTCAACCCACTGGGAGGCTGCTTGCCGCTACTTCTACAAATTCCTGTCTTCATCGCTCTCTACAGCGCTCTCTCTGGTGCTGTTGAACTGCGTCATGCGCCCTTCATGCTTTGGCTCTCGGACATGTCTGCTCCCGATGGCCTTGGAATCACGCCAATTCTGATGGGGGTGAGCCTCTACTTCCAACAAAAACTAACTCCCACAGCTGCTACAATGGATCCCATGCAGCAGAAGATCATGCAGTATCTCCCGCTGGTGTTCACCATTTTTACTTTCACTTTCCCTGCTGGACTGACACTCTACTGGCTGACCAGTAACTTGCTTTCCATTGCGCAACAGCAATTTCTTAACCGAATCAAGACTCCAGAACTTCAGGACTAGCAGGCCTTTGGCATGCTTCAATTCCTCACTCCTTTATGGCTGCTGGCTCTCCCAGCAGTCATTCTACCTTGGCTTTGGCCGCTGCTAAAGCCACGGACTCGCCAACCTCAGCCTTTCTCCGCTTTTTTCCTGCTGCCTCCAGAAACACTGAGACAGCAGCTTAGATTTTCTCGTGAAGATTTTTGGATCAAACTTCTGCGCAGTCTCTTGGTACTACTCGCTGTACTTTTGCTAGCTCGCCCTTACTGGCTGGAGGAACCTCCTCCATTGGAACTATGGGTCGTAGATGACAGTGCTAGCCTCACAACCCAACCTTCGCTACAGTCGAATCTACCGACAGGAATACAACCGCTGCTGCTCTCAGAATTATTTCCTCCTCCAGCAGAAGCCCCAATGCAAACCAAGTTTCAGGGAAGTTTTTTTGCTGGCACACCCAATCTAGGAGAGATCGGACAAGCCATCATGCAATCGCGACCAGAAACGGAACGCAATCGTCGACTGATTGTCAACTTGGTGTCTGATTTTCAACGTTCCCAATACTGGCCTTATGCTCCCGTTGCACTACCCATTGAATGGCGTTTTGAAAGGCCACAAGGGCTACAATCCACACCTAATTTGGGATTACGGCAGCTTCGTGTAAAAACAGAAGGAAAACTGAGCACAGTTCTTGAGGTAGAACTCTTTGGAGAACAGCCACAATCTACAGAGGTACGCATCACTGTGGTGCAAGAATCTCAAAAGCTGCACGAGTCTGTCATCAGTTGGAAAGGCACACCAGAGCGTCAGCGACTAGCACTAGGTCCTGAATACGAGCATCACGCACCTTTAGAAATATTGATTGAGCCTCAGCTGCCAGATCCTGACTATGACAATCACTACTACTTTCAATCGTCACGAGGAGATGATCTGCGGGTGGGGTTGCTAAGTACTGAGGGAGTGTCTGCACTTTATCGGTACGGGCTGCACCCTTTGAAATCAGCACTGAATGCCAACGACTTCTTCTCTTTCCTATTCAGCAATCCAGAGACTCTGAAGGCAGCAAACCCTGATCTCGTGATTCTGTTGGCTGATGATCCAAGAAGATTTGCAGACATCTACTCCGAAACTCCGATCCGTCTGTTCGTACCAACTCGTCCAGCAGACTGGAGCAACTTGGCAACAGACAATCACAGCCTGTTACCCAAAGAACAACTCGCTCTTGACTGGAGCAAAGCTGACCTCGGACCTGAATGGTTGATTGAACAATCCATACCGGGCCTGCATCAAGCGACCGCTCAACAACTTTGGCTGTTAAATACTGGAGTCTCAAATGCTTGGGGGCCTCTCTACCAGCAGCAAAGCTTCGTAGACCAGCTTCGTGACTGGCTGAGTTATCTCTGGCAAGAACACCCGAAGCGTCAGTTGGGAAGCTTAAAAGTAGGGCAACAGGTTTCAGGGATTACACCCGGATGGCGATTGCCAGGGCACTACGAACTGAAGGACGATAATCTTACGCTGGCTTTTGCAGTCAACTTGGCTGAACAAGAGAGTCTGCCAGAGTTGATGACCGAAGAGGAACTAGAGCAGATGCAGAGTTTTTTCGTTGACCAGGCAGCGTTTCTAGAACGTCAGCAGGCTGCTAGTGACACCCTGCAGGATTGGCTGCGCTGGTTACTTTTACTGCTACTACTGTTGGAAGTGCTTTGGGTACTGAAACGACTCTTGAAACCAGAGGCATCTCCAACCTGATTAACCTCCTACTTTTCCTGTAAGACTATGGAGACTTTAAGTCTTATTCAGGGAACACATTCCGAATGACATCCTGTTCACTGGCTGGCAACAAGAAGATGCTTTCAATGTCCTGGATCATATGCTTGGGCACTGCCTGAGAAATATGATAATTCCCTTTTCTTCCAAGAACGACATCCAGAAAACGTGTCATCAACTCCTTAGGAGACATGAACATATTATCTGCAAACCGCAGATGACGCTGTACCTCCCTTGGCACAATGAAGTCCCCTCGGTCTTCGCTGTATTCGAGTTCTACCCCACTTGCGTTGAAGAAACCATAAGCCAGCACCTTTGCTTCGGCAACCCCCTTGATGAACTCCCAGAGCGTGTCCGCATCGTTCAACAGGGTGTCCATCATCCTGTTTTCTGACGCGGGTTCCTCCGGATCAAAATCTCGACCAACTCGTTCCACATAGCCACTGAAGGTATGAGATTTCTCCAAGACTTCTAGAATCATTCTGGCCTGCCTTGAACGCAAGGTAAGGATATTGCGCTTCAGTATGCCCATCACATCCGACTCATACGGTTCAAATCGGCCGCGATTTTCCTCCCGGGATTGCCCAAGCTTGCTGATCATTTTCGAAGCACTAGGCTGGCTTGGATCCGCTTTTGGTTCGGCCTTTTTCACGGATGTAGGCGTCTCTGTTTCAGCCACAGGTGCTTGGGATGCCAAGGTGGCCAAGCGTAATTGAACTGGCTCTAGAATTTCCTTCATCTCCCTGCCGAAGATCTGCTGCTGTTGTTGCTGCGGACCCAATAACTGTTCAATCATCCATACCAGATCGTTACCTCCACGCCAGCTGTCTTGCAGGTGCTGCTGAAGACTTGCGGCTCTACCAGCATAGATGCGCTGCATCTCCTTGACTTCTCCTGCTGCATCACTTTCTGCAGAGCCAAATCCTTTGGGAAAGAAACTTCCTGCTTGTTGTAGGCTGGTCACAATCGACTGGAAGAGTTCGTAGACATTACCCAGAGAAAAAGCCGCTCCAGAGAGAGCGTCTCGCTCATCATATGCCTGATTGAGAATCTGATAGACTTGTAGGGAAGGCATCTCCGGTTCAGCATCCAAACGCTCAATGGCTTTATTGAGCTGCCGGGCATAACTACCCATCGTATCTCGACCATCACGCATCAGGCGCAACGCACTCAGGATACCCTCCTCAACCTGAAGATGAAACAGCCTTCGGCCTTCCATAGAGGTCTGTAGTTGCCATGTTACCTTCTCCGTAGAGTGGGCAATCCGGTCCCCTCTTTCTAACAATCCACTGACTGCTTTCAGGGCCCTAGCGAGAAACAGTGCGGAGACCGTGTGTGGCCGGCAGGAATCGTAGACCTTCCCAAACGCCAGAGAGAGGTTGAAGAGAATGCTCTGTACCTGTCGCAATGTCTGCCCAACCGTGTTTAAATTGGTGGAGACAAAGTGGATGAATTTCATATCAGAGATGCATTTTTCTCTGAACTCTTTCAGGAGTTGTGGACCATTGCCTGGTGATTCCTTGAAGCTCTGCTGAAGTTGTTTGAGGTGCTTGTCCACAAAACGAAATGGTTCCAGTGGAACGTGGAGATCCTGCAACTTCAGCGTTAGATCAACACAAATTTGCTCCAGTTCTTCGCGCTGTTCGACAGGGATTTGTTGGACACTGGCATGATATTGATCAATACGTGTTTGAATATGTTCGAGGCGCTTATAGACTGTATCAAGGGTGCGCTCTGGTTCCTTGATCTGAGGCTGCTTAAGAAAGGCCCACAGAATTTGATCCTGAACCGTCAGCAATTTTTGAACATGATTGAAAAAGAGATAGATGATCTGAAGTTCAGCAGCCTGCAGACGGTAGTTGAGATCCTTGAATTGTGGGGAGGTGAGGAGCTTTTGTGCAAGGGGCTCGAAGGATTTGATCTGATCCCGAACAAACTGTTGCTGCTCAGGTGACATACGAATTTCTTCTGGCAGCAGGGGCCAACGTTGCTGTTCTGCAGCTTTCCCCAAAGCCTGCACTCCTTGCCAAGCAATTTGAACCGCATCTGCGATCCGCAGTCCCTTGGGTTCTGTCAGATAGAAACCGTACTCTAGGCAGAGATGAACACAATGGCAGAGATGAATGATGCGCTCACTCATACCCATGAATAGCGTTGCTTGCCTTTGGAAAATCTCGTTTGAGCGACACTTCTGTGTCAACTCGGAATTCAATTGATTAATTTCCTGTAGGGTCGCTACAATATTTTTCTGATCTTCTGGGCGGATGAACCAGAGATTTTCCTTGGTGAAAATCGTTTTGATGAACTGCTGAATTTCCTGAGTTTCCTGCTGCGAGCGCCGAAGTTGGGGAACACTACTGCCACGCTGGGTTTTCAGGGAAGACTGCTTCTGACGAAGGCTTGCGGCTACTTGTTCACTGGACAAAGCGCACCTGTTTCAACTGGGGGAAGCAAATAAGTTCGACCGTTCACCGCTCTTTCTAGGGGCTTCTAAGCTCCACGAACCAACCAGACTGGCAGAGGCAGCGAACGAATCATGCAAAATCGATCTAAGATTCTCGACGCTATCGCAAAACCACACGACATTCAAACTCTCAGTACTCAAGAATTAGAGCAACTGTCAGAAGACTGTCGGCAACGTATTATTGAGGTCACTAGCCAAAAGGGCGGACACCTGGCCTCCTCTCTTGGGGCTGTGGAGATCGCCGTAGCGCTCTTCAAAGTATTTGATTTTCGTCGAGACCGAGTTGTTTGGGATGTAGGACACCAAGCTTACGCTCACAAGTTGCTCAGTGGACGCAATGAGCAATTCGGCACACTGGCTCAATATGGTGGCATTAAGAAATTCTTGAGTCGTGACGAGAGCTCCTACGACCACTTTGGGGCTGGGCATGCCTCCACATCAATCTCAGCTGCACTGGGAATGGCGTTCAGTCGAGACTTGCAACAGCAGGCCCACTATGTGATTGCGGTCATTGGGGATGGTGCAATGACAGGAGGATTAGCCTTCGAAGCGTTGAATCACAATGGCTTCGCTGGCAAGAATATGATCCTGATTGTCAACGACAACGGCATGAGCATTGATCCAAATGTTGGTGCACTCTCCAAAATGATCACTCGGGTCATCTCTTCGCCTTCCTACAATTGGCTTCGTGACGAAACCAAAGAATGGGCCTCAAGGGTGCCTTTCTCCGAACCACTCCAGCATGCTCTGCAAAAGATCAACACATCACTCAAGACCTTCCTCTTGCCAGGAATGCTCTTTGAGCAATTGGGCTGGCGCTATTTTGGACCAATCGATGGTCACAGTGTCGGAGATTTAGTCGAGTTACTCACCCATGTCAAAGATCTGGATGGACCGATTGTCATCCACGCGCTGACACAGAAGGGCAAGGGCTACTCTTTCGCAGAAGAAGACGCCTTCACCTACCATGGTGTGAGTCCTTTCGAACCAGAAACAGGCAACTTCGTCAAGAAATCCAGCAGTGGAATCCAGCAAAAAAGCTACTCCAAGGTATTTGCTGAAAAGTTGGGAGATTTGATGGAAGCTGACTCCCAAGTGGTGGCATTGAGTGCGGCAATGATGAGTGGAACCGGCATCATTGGCCTTCATGAAAAATATCCTGAGCGAGTCTTGGATGTTGGCATTGCGGAAGGCCATGCGGTGACGTGTGCTGCAGGTTTGGCCGCAGAAGGTAGCAAACCTTTTGTCGCGATCTACTCAACATTCTTGCAAAGAGCCTTGGACCATATCATTCACGACGTAGCGATTCAGAAACTACCAGTGCGCTTTGCCCTCGATCGTGCAGGACTCGTTGGAGTTGATGGTCCAACTCACCACGGCTGCTTTGACCTCACATACCTACGAATGATTCCAAACATGGTGGTGATGGTCCCAGCCGATGGCTCGGAGTTGAGACTAATGACTCAGTTTGCTTATGAGCATGATGGTCCAATAGCCATGCGCTACCCAAGAGGCAACACTGCCATCTGGGATGAAAACGCCACAGAACCAATTCAGTTGGGCAAAGGGAAGGTCATCCAGGAAGGATCAGACGTAGCACTCTTTGCAGTGGGTGTCATGGTCGAGACTGCAATCGCTGTCGCTGAAATCCTTGAGGAACAGGGACTTAGCGTCGCAGTGATCAACGCTCGCTTTGTCAAACCTCTTGACGAAGAGCTTCTCCAACAATTTGCCAAGAGCTGTCAATTGATTGTCACTCTTGAAGAAAATGTAATTGCCGGAGGGTTTGGTAGTGCAGTATTGGAATCCCTGCAACAATCAGGAACTGTCGTTCCTGTGCAGACAATCGGCTTACCAGATCGCTATATTTCCCAGGGAAGCCCAGAGCAACAACGGGAAGAAGCGGGACTGAGTGTAACGAAGATTGTTGGAAGCATTACGGGACGTCTGAAAGAACTTGCGTCAAGAATCCAAAAAGAATCAAAAAGAATCAAAAAGGCATCATAGAACTTCAAATTCAGTTTTCTTAGCAAGGTCCTCCGCATAACCTAGCATGCATTCATCTAGGGCCTGTCATCAATTTAGCCAAATGACTGCAGCTAC
>CAJXNF010000009.1 GCA_913056375.1 uncultured Pseudomonadota bacterium
CTCCGATGGATTAATTCTATTTCAAAGCGTTTTTGCTGCTCATTTGGTTCTGTCAGTTCACCAAAGCCATTTGCGATCTCCATTCCTTGAACATAGCATTCCACTCTTTCGGCAAAGCCATTTGGATTGAGCTGGGCGAGGCTAGCCAGTTGAGGTGGCCAATCTGTGACCAAGCAAGGGCTTTCCCACCCAAGTTTTTGTTCGAGTTCATCCCAAATCCTGCCAAAAATAACTATGAAAGATTCTCTATCGATCCTTTGCTGATTGATCCAGTCTTCATGACCGTTTTCTTTGAGCTTTTCAAGGAGATCCTCCGCTTGATCTGTAGGTCGTATTTCAAACTGCCAAAATTCCTGAAGAAGATCATTGGCCGTTGTGAGTTTCCATTCACTTTCCAACATTTTATGGTGCTTTGAATCAATCCATACCCTTGGAAGGCATTTTGTTATCTCTTGAATGTCTTGACACAACCGCTGCCAATTCTCCCCAACACGATACCATTCGAGCATCGTAAACTCAGGGTTGTGCCATTGACCGACCTCCTTTCCTCGGTAGCAGGCACTGATTTGGTAAATCTTTTCAAATCCGCCAACCAGCATACGTTTCATTTGAAATTCTGGTGAGGTTACCAGGTATCCCTGATCACATTGAATTAGATCAAAATGGGCTTCAGGATTTGGGGCTTTGATTCTTGCTGGGGTTTGAACTTCAAGGAAACCTTGCTGATCAAACCAATCTCGAATACTACGGAGGATATGGTGCCTTGCTCTCAGACAATGAAAGCGTGAGGGGAATTGATTGAGTTTGCGCCAGCGGAGTGCATCACCATTAGCTTTCAGACCTGCTGGAGGCGTGTAGACAACCTTTTTGGGTATGAATTTGCCCCGACTGGATTGGAATCGGACCAGGGCGCCTTCGGTGATCTTTAAATTCTGATCGGCTTTAAGAGAAAATTGTTGCTCCTGCCATAGGAAGTGGAATTCTTCCACAGATTCATCAAATCCTAGACAGCGAGCAATGAAGGTGGGAGGAAACTCTAGGTGCATGGTGAGTCAGCACCAGCAAATTCGAAAATTCACGCAAGCACGAAGTAGATATCAAGCACGACGAAGCTTGATAAAAAATTATTCATGTTTTTGCTGATAGTCAGTAATAGCCTGCTTCCCAAGTTCATCGAAGTCCTTGATCAACGCAAACTTCGCATCATCAGCAGGTTCTTTCCAGACATGCTCAGGCTTCCAAAGGGTCTCAGCGATACCGTTGAGGTAAATTCGTTGATACTTGGGAGTAACGTTTAAGTTAAAGCTACCAGGATTGACCCAGATCTTCAGTTTTGGAGGCTGCTCTTCTGACATCGGAAGATTCAGTTTGTTGAAAGCTTCCCAGTAGAGTTTTCGCGCAGGCAAGCTATTAAACCTTTGATAGAAGGTATGCATTGGCTGGTTCTTCGTACTGGCAATTCCAGGATCTTTGTCAATTGTCGGTGTTTTGTTCAAATCGAATGTGAATACAAACTGCTCATCAAAGTTTGTTCTGACGATGGCAGCACAACCCAGAGGTCGATCTACATTGCAGACGATCATCACATCATAGAGATAGTAGATGTTCTCTAAAAGTTCATTTGAGCTCACCCGAATTGGTTTACAAAAACTCTTGATATCGCCAGCAAGATTTTGAAGGTCATCTGCTGTGACTGGGTTAGAGGCAACTACACTTCTGGAAGAAACAGCATTTTTCTGGAAGGAGGTCATCGCTCGAGCATCAAAGCCAATGTACTTACTGAATACACAGCGAGTTACACCCTCAACTAAGTTGGATTGGAACATTTCTAGTTGATTACCACCACTACCACCGGCTTTTTTAGAGATCATCGCTTTGAATTTCCACCTCTCCTTCTTGGGTTCAAACTCCAAGAGAATCACGTTTCTCGGAATACAGAGCGATTTGGAGATAGGCAGAGGCACCTGAAAGGGACGACGATTGAAATTCTTCTCAAAGTGGTATTTGAAGATGACGTTTTCCAAGGGATCGCCAGCAAGTGGGACCCTAGACTGGAAGATAATTTTTTCAACGACTTCTTTGTTGAGTTCGGCCTGCAGTTTCTCACCGTAGTGCTTGGTGATTGAGTTAGATAATTCTCCAACTTTGCGGCGGTCATCCTGAATTTGGGCAATCTGACGTTTTTCAATGACATTCAATTCAGCATCCGTTTGTGCTTTATCTACCACGGACATGTCAACGATCAACATCCGGTCCATCAATTTATCCAGAGGGTTCGTTAGGATCTTCTCGACACGCTCCTTCTCCTCATTGTTCTTGGTTACCTGAGAGATGTATTGGCTCATTCGGTTGATGGTATTTTGATTACCAATCTGAATCAGCCTACGCTCCGTGTTCTTCATGCTATTGAGGAAAAGTTTCTTCAGAACAGTTTCCTTCTCTTGAGCCACATCATCTCGACCTTGGGAGAACTTCATCAAATCAATCCGAGGTCCCTCTTCAGCGTAGAACTTCGTGTAGAAACGATGTACTGCCTTGAAACGCCAGGATGAATTCTTATCAAGATAAACAGGCTCCCCAGTCGTTGTGTCCAAGTCAATAACGTCTGAGGCACGTATATGCTGGGCGAAGCAGAAAAGCATCTCTTTTTGGACTTCAGGATCTGGGAAACGCATCAGCATCTCGGTAAACTTGATCCACCAAGGATCTCGGACGAGCTGAGGAAATTCCGTTTCCATACTCTTGATGATATCGACATACGGGCCTGTCATCTCTCTCTTGATGAAGGCTCTATCGTTCGGAAAGATCAAAAGTTTGGTCAGGCTGGTCAACTCAGGAGTATCCTCATCACAGGTGAGCATTTCAATCCACCAAGTGTTCAAGAGAGCCTTTGGAAGATTCCGATGGCTGATCTTCTCACTTTCTCTAAGGAAAATCGGGATAACGTAGGTAAGGAAAACTTCTCGGGAGGGTGCATAGCCTCCCCAGTTTGGCAGATTCCTCAGTTTGAATGTTTCCTGATTTTCAGCAGCAGCCCTCGGATCTGGCTCTTCATCTCCTTCCTGCTCACGATATTGAGTCACTTCCCAATCTGGGAAAACTCCAATATTGGAAAGAATTTTGACTTCTTCAGGTAATGAAAAAGGCATCGGAGACAAGCCACATAACAATGTTGCCGGATTCAGCAGCAAGTCATTGAGCATGTTTGAATAGGCCATACTGCCTTCCGGCGATACCAAGAAAGGCGTATGTTGGCCTGCCCGCTGTTTGCGAAGAATATTCACAAAGTAGTGTGCTTCCTGAGCAGGATATTTTGCTAGTTCGTATTCCTCAGCGAAGTAGATCTTACGGGAGGTGCCTGGTTCATACTGTGCTTCGTTGCGAATTGCTTCCTGTTCCACCCGTACGTTGACCAAATCTACCATTCTGTCCAAAAACCCTTTTCGAGCCTGATCTTGGAGCGGAATGGATTGAATCACTTCCAACATCTGCTGATCCAGCCCTACCTGCTGTCCAACATCTGTATGCCACTCATCGGCTTCCCTAGCTACTTCCCAGCGATAGCTCTCAGAGACATGTTCCAAGAATTGTTGAACTACCTTTCCGCGGGAGGGATTCTTCTTCAGATGCTCCATCAGCACCTGACGCTGTTGAGCAGGAGGAAATTTGGCTGGCTCCACTCCAGCTGCCTTGGCTGGCTCTTCCAATAACTTCATCACAACGCGTTGGCCCAATACACGGTCGCGATAGAAAATGACCAACCTTCCCAGGGCAGCATTGGCATCCATGGAGGTGACAGAATTTGGGAAGCAGCTACCCTGAAGTTTGCGAGCTGGAATATTTTTGAGGAACGGAAAGAAGAGAATCAATGCGTTCCGGAACATGTCCCCTTCCGGTAGCTTGCGCAAAACAAGCGGTATTTGGGACCAGAAGAACTGCATTTGCTTGCCTGGCTCCATCTTGCTGATCAGAGCCCGACAAGTTTTGCGCATCAATAGTGTGTAGGTACTTGGAAAAATGATGTCGATGATTTTTTGTTGTTCGGAACTGAGAGACTCTCCATGTTCCTCAATCATCTGATCTTTGACTTTTTGCTTTAGCTGAGCACGTTTTTCCTCCGGAAATTGAAGGAGGTAGCGATCATAAGCAGCACTGATGATCTTGAAGGCCAAGGCTATGAAGAAATCAGCATCGGTCCAATTGTGTTCGTAGCGAGGTTCGGTCCCAAAAATTACCTGTGCATCCACATCAGAATCCGGCTTGTGACCGATCCCACCAAGGCTGCCAATCGTACTTAGTGTCTGGACAATCGGCTTCTCACTTTTCCCAAAATCGTTGACCAGTTCCCCAAACTGCTCTTGCAAATGAGCCATCCAGTTGCCTTCTCCTTCACGCTTGGAAAACTCAGGCAACCACCGATCGACTCCATCAATTCCATGCATCGCATTCTCGCAAAACACATGATAGCGATCGCGATGCATCATTGGCTTCCCAGTCTCTGGATCAACTCCCTTCTTATAGGTAATGTCGAGATTAGGTTGCTCTGACGGGTTGACATCAAAAATAAAAATACTTTCGTACACCACCTGACGCATACCCTCATCGGCCACTTCGATCAGACTCTGCATCCGGGCTCGGTTGAGCTTACCCATTTGGTCAAACTCATTCTGGGATTGCTCCTTCCACTCCTCCACCTTCTCGTCCGAGAACGTCTCACGAATGCTTTCCAACAGACTGCTTCCCTGGAGACCCTTGACAATGGTCTTCATGCGTTTTTCAAGATCCTCTGTCTTCGGGTTACAGGGGATTTCCTGATAGAGTTCCATCAGAAGTTTGACTTGTCCTGCTGCAACTGGAGAAAGTGCGTCCTCGCCCGGTTTGGCGTCGCCTTTTTTCTGCGAAGAACCCGGGGAATCATCTTTTTTGCCCAGGATAATATCCCTGAACTTCAGCATGCTTTTCATGGTGGCCTTAAGCTTTAACGCGCTCTACGTATTCGCCTGTTCGAGTATCAATTTTCAGCAACTCACCCTCAGAAACAAACATGGGTGCATTGACGGTATAACCTGTGGAAACAACAACAGGCTTGGATGCACCCGTAACCGTATTGCCCTTCTCCCCTGGAGGAGCTTCAACAACTTCTAGAACTACAAAATTAGGAAGAGTGATGCCGATCGGTCGTTCGCGAAAGAAAGCCACGTTCACTTCCATGTTGTCAATCAAGTAGTTTGTGGCATCCCCGACGAGATCAGCATCCAGAGCTACTTGCTCGTAACTGCTGTTGTCCATGAAATGGAAGCCCCCATCCCCCTCATCTCGATAAAGGAACTGCATGGTCCGATCCTGAGTATCGGCAGGCTTTAGTTTCTCACCCGTCTTAAAGGTTCGATCTAATACCGAACCATTGATTAGATTGCGAATTCGAGTCCTCGTAAATGCATTTCCTTTACCCGGCTTCACAAACTGAAATTCGATGATAGCGTAGGGTTCGCTATCCAGTTCTATTCGCAATCCTTTGCGGATATCAGCAGTTTCGTACACGGTCTCCTTTGCTTGAGATCATATTGAATTTTGTTTCCAATATCTTGGTGTTGAGGTTTGGAATCCAAAGGCAAATACCTTGTTTCCTACCACAAAGCTCCCTATTCTGCCCCAGAATTTTTCCAAATTGAATCATTTTTGAAAACTTTTTTATTCATTTCCTTCTGGTTTCTGAATTCTCATGAAAGCACTTTCGTTCAATCCTGCAAGCCCGTGGCAACAGCAATTTAGTTTTAAGGACGTAAAGTGCCTCATCGTCTGCCGCGGACCCATTCGCCTTGAAGTCATGCAAGTCTTGGAGGAACTGGGTGCACAATACGGCATTCTACTTTCTGAAAAAGACAGTATCACGTATCCCCAAACCCTTGCTCCCGAACTGCGATTCCTCGCTAATCGTCATGAGCAGGTCCATCATATCCCAGATTATGTTGGCTCGTCACGAGAGGAACGACAACAATGCATTGATAAAATTCTTCGTCTCTGCAAACAGCACAACTACACCCACCTCTTTGCAGGCTATGGATTCATGGCTGAGGACGGTGACTTCGTAAGGCAAATCGAAGAAGCAAATATTTGCTTTGTTGGCCCCAGTGCAAGGGTGATTCAGCAGGCAGGCTCTAAAGATGAAGCCAAACAATTGGCTCGTAAGCTAAGCGTATCGGTAACTCCGGGTGAAGATCGAATCACTGCACGTACTCTTTTGAAAAAAGCTGGAGGCAACGACCCTTCTCAATTTCTTAAAAACCTGATTGATCGACATCAACTTCCTGTGCCAACAGATTGGCAACTCAATTCAGAAATATTGGATCAAGCTGAGCAAGTTCTGCAGGCTTCCTACAAGCGCCGGATTGATCTGTTCAGTATAGAAGAACTTCAGGCAGAAACTCTCATCTGTTGTAAGGAGATCTGGGCCAAAAACCCAGGCAGACGACTACGCTTTAAGCATATTGGTGGTGGTGGTGGAAAGGGTCAACGGGTTATTCAAAGTGAAGCAGAGATTGAAGCAGCCGTAAGGGCTGTCTTGATTGAAGCCCGAGTGACTGGTCCAGGAGACAACAAGACCTTCCTGATCGAGATGAACATTGAAGATACTCGCCACAACGAAGTCCAGTTACTTGGTAATGGCCAGTGGTGCATAGAGTTGGGCGGTCGTGACTGTTCTCTACAGATGCACGAACAAAAATTAGTTGAACTTTCACTCACCGAAGAGTTGCTTGAGCAAACGATTAGTGAATATCTTGAAGCTGGCAAAAACCACCAAGCAGAGGCACTTCAGCAAGATCTCGTCGTACTACGTGAGATGTGTAAGCAAGCTCAGGACTTCGGAACGGCTCTTGGGCTGGATAACGTATCCACCTTTGAGTGCATTGTTGAGGGGGACCAACACTACTTCATGGAGGTAAACACCCGAATTCAGGTCGAACATCTAGTCACAGAGATGGCTTACAGGCTCGAATTTACTAACCCGGATAACCCTGGCGACAACTTCCTTGCAGATTCACTGGTTGCCGCAATGTTTCTGGTTGCCTGCTACGGACAAGTGCTTCCCAAACCACAACGGCAACTCCGAAATCTATCTGGAATGGAGGTTCGAATCAATGCTACCAACCAGGGATTACAGCCTCATGCTGGGGGTATTTTACGCTCATGGTCGGCTCCAATTGAAGGGGAACTACGAGACGACCAGGGGATTGGATTACGGAATCCTGATACTGGTTTATTCCAACCTTATCATCTTGCTGGCGCCTACGATTCTAATGTGGCTCTGTCCGTCACATGGGGCAGGACACGTTTAGAAAATCTAGAGCAAATGGCTCGTGTTCTCAGAGAAATGGAAGTGCGCGGAACAGATCTACAACTCAACCTGTCATTTCATTATGGAATTCTGTATTGGATGTTGGGTGTGGATTCGATGGTAAAGCCAAACACGCGTTTTGTGGAGTCCTACCTTGCGCTCTGTGGCAAGCTGAGCTTGGGTGCGAAAGATATCGACTTGGAGTTCGCTTGGCAGCATTTGAGTGGATCAATCAAGGAGCTAGGCCCAGAGGCTCTGAGAGCTTTTGAAAGAAAAAAAACGCTGCTGCTAAGACCATTGAGGCGCTTGATGAGTATGCCACATCTGCTCGCCGGATGGCTTGCTAAACGTCAAAAACCTCGATGGGAAATTCAGGATCAGCAGATTCAGTGGTGTCAGAATCCGATTCATGTGCTGCGTGAGCTTTATCGTTACCTGCATTGGGAGAAAAGAAGTGGACTACCTCCCAGTGAAATTATCTGGGAAGATGATCATCTGTTACTCGAAGAAGGACTCCAGTTTTATGCAGATTTAGAAAATCGCTTAGGTTACCCAGAATGGGAAGCTTTACGGAATATCCTCGAAAACAAGGCCCCTGTCGGATTTGACGAGGATCTCTGGTCAGACGTACAAGCAGCGCATGCTGGTTTTCAAGTCGGCTTGGTTCCCTTGCTGAGTATTCTCATCTCATTGGGCATCAGCAGCGGGTATTTTGATTGGAATTGCAATCAAGCACTGGTTCCAGTCATTCCAAAGGAGTTTCAGAATACTGAAAAGATCAAGCAATACTCCCAGGCTCTGGCACCTCCTCCACCGTCTCATAGCGATGAAGTACGAAGTTGGACAGGAGGAACCTTCTATGCTTGTGAAACACCCAGCAGTCCACCCTACGTAGAGGCTGGGCAACATGTGGAGCAAAACGACGTGCTTGGACTGTTAGAGGTGATGAAGATGTTTAATCCAATCAGAGCAGAATTTCCGGGAACGGTAAGGCAGGTATGTGTAGATTCTTCCGGAGGCACTCTGGTTTCAAGGGGACAACTGCTCTTCCTGATTGAGCCTGATCACCCGATTGTGGAGGAAGACGCCACCATGTTGGCAAAATATCGTCAGGAGGTCACACTCAAACTACTTGCTCTTTGAAGATGAAAAAGCGATCAGGCTTTACCTTGCTGGAAGTAGCGCTTTCACTTCCTTTGCTGCTGCTGGTGCTTTGGAACACAAACCGGATCGCTGAAGCCATCGCAAGCGGGATTCAACAACAAAGAGAGGCCCGACACATCGCAAGCCAATTTGACAACTGGATGGTTTCAATGTTGCTTGCAGAACCTGACGATGATTTACGGCAAATCGGTTCTCATCAACTCGAATTGACTGATCCCATATTTTCTGACTGGCAACTGCAATGGCAGGTTGATTCCGGTTTGCCTTCAATGGCTTTGGGAAGCCTTCAGAAAGATGGAATAGAACAATTGAATTGGATCACTGCACTACCTTAGCGAGGTCAAATTCAATGTTTTTTCTATCTTTCCAGTCCGGCTTGACCCACTCCTCGAAGGTCTGATATCTATTGAAGAAGCAACACAGGTTGCTGCAGCGAAGCTGTATTTTTCAACTCTCAAACGGTTGACACTCATGCGAATCGCCATTTTGGCTGCAATCGGTATTGGTGCATTTTTGTTGGTATTCTTACCGGGATACTTCTTTCTTCTTCCCTCAGGCTCAGAAGTACCTGAAATGGTTGCTCCTGCAGACGAGGAAAGCGAAAGCTGAGAGGAGACTGCTATCGATGCACGGATGAGTTGAACCTGTTTGGGAACCCCGTGTTGGACACACGGATTGTATCAACGCCAGATCCTGAGGAGGTAGTATGTCTATCCATGTTAGTTTCAAAAACATGAAACATTCTGATGCAGTCAAAGAGCATGTTCATGAACTCTTTGATGACCTGTTGAAGATTACCGACAATAAGTACCCCTTTCATGTGCATCTGACTCGTCAGAAAGACGAGAGCTATCATGTAGGTATCAACTGCAGCTACCAACAAAAGATGCTCGCCAGTAATTCCGATGATAAAAATCTCTACAAGGCTCTGGCGCGCGGAGTGGACTCCATGCGAACACAAATCATCCGCAAATCAGACAAACTGAAGGCTTCGTAGTGCTTCCAGCACCCAGTGATGCTGGGTGCTTTCTCCATTTCACCCGATCTTGCGTCAGCCATGCGCTCTTCATTGCTCCTCACATCGCTGTTTTTTCTCGGAGTAGCAGAAAGTTTTGCTGGCTGTGAGGGCACCATGATGGGTGCTACAAGCGAAGATCCTTTGCTTTCCTCTGTGGACCTAACTTTCTCTCCCGTTTACTCCTCTGCGACAACTTCTGGGACATCCAATTGCCCGAATTGGGACATTGCGCTGCAGGAACGCTTCGCCCGTTGGCAGTTTTTAGTCGCCAACCAAGCCATGCTGGAAGAAGAAATTGCAACAGGCCATGGGCCACACTCCGAGGCGCTGGGTGCTTTGTATTATTGTTCTGAGGTTGGCCAACAGCAGTTTGGCAATTTCCTGCGGTTGCATCAGGAGAGGATCGATTTCCACTTACACAATAATGGTCAAGTAGAGGCGTTGGTACCTGTACTGAGCCAATGGATTCAATCACATCCGAGTTTGCGCCATGAATGCAAGGTGGGCTAGTTTTTTTGTGGCCGCTTGGCTTCTAAGTAGCGGCACTGCCTGGTCTTGTCACGAGGGTGGACCCATGGGATTTGCTGATGGAAAGCTTGACGCGTTCTCCGTCGACATTTCCTCTTCATCTACCTTTGCTTTTGCCAGCTCTTCGGGAACTATGGGATGCGAAGATTGGACATTGGGCCAACGTTATGAGGAAGAGCAGTTTCTACAGGCAAATTGGGATCAATTGACCGAGGAAGCCGCGAACCGCAGTCAAGATCTGCACTGGATATCCTTTGCAAAGCTTGCAGGATGTAACCCCACAGAATCTAAACAATGGTCGATTCTAGCAAACCAACACTTTGCTACGCTGTTTGACAGTCTAGACTCCTCTGAAAAAGCACGTAGGGATTTTCGTTCCCAATTCAATCAACACCTGAGCGATGCTCAGTTGTCATGTCGTCTCGCCTCCTAATCTTCCTGCTTCTCCTTCTGTCTTTCCCTGCTATTGGTTACTCATCCAAGGGGCAACTGCGTATTCTGATCACGGGAGATACAAAAGGTATTCTTGCCTCAGAGTATGCTAGTCGTAATCAAGGTTGGCTTTACCTTGCAGATGCTCTATCTCCCGAGCCCGGAGAAGTCCCAACTTTACGGCTTGATGCAGGGGACTTGTTAGGAGGATCAGATTTTAGTCACTTTTTAACGCATGAGCACTCTCCTCCCAGATTTCCACAACTGGAAATCTTGAACGCACTACAGTGGGACACCGTAGTCTTAGGAAATGCTGATTTGGCGTTGGGTGCTGAAAAGTTGAAGGTAGCTCAGAAAATAGCTAATTTTCCGATGCTCGCTGGAAACGTAGTGTCAATAAGAGGCACCTGGCCCAAATTTCCAAGTTTCGAAATCATTGAAAAAGGCGGCTTTAGCATTGGGGTCTTTGGTTTAACAACACCTGCGGCTCCAATGTGGCATGAAAAATTAGCAAATGATTTAGCATTTCTTGACATCCTTGAAAGCGCCGAAGAAATCACACAAATCTTACGTGAAAAACAGCAGGTCGATCTCATTATTGCGTTGTTGCACAGCGGCTCAAATAAAAAATTCGGAGATCAAGAGAACCTATATGCTGACCTCCCCAACGCCAATGCTGCAGGCTGGGTGGCAGATCATGTAACTGGAGTTGATCTAGTTGTGTCGGGGCATGCTCACCAAACATTTCCAAGACGGCCAACCACTCATCTCAATCGATATCGAACTCCCTTGGTAGCTCCAGGTGCCTTTGGAAATGGCTGGATTGAGGTGCATTGGTCTCTGGAATTAAGACAGAAGCGTTGGCATATTACACAAAGCCACTACCAATACGTGGAGGCGCCTCAAGAAATTGCCGAGGACTGGCTATCATGGCTTCCTTGGCAAAAGCAGGCAGACCAATTTATGACAACTGAATTGCCCATTCGCTGGCTGAAGGAACCATCCAAAACAGCCTGGTCAAATTGCACAAACGAGCTGATCAAAGTAGCGCTTCCAGAACCAAGAAGAGCCCTGCTGCCAAGTTGGCAATATGAACCACTTCTCTTTCCAAATACTGGAGAACTTTTGAAACGTAGCCACTTACATCGATGGTGGCCCTATCGAAATCGCTTACAGTTAGCCTCCTTATATGGACCTCAATTAGACATGTTAATAGATCAACAAAAGTGGTCACTGATCGGTAATCGCTTGCTGAAACCCACAAAACAAGATGTCTGGATGTTGAATTACCATCTTCAAGGTAACGAGGGAGTCTTTCGTGCCCTGATTGACCAGGATCAACTAGGGCAATATGACTCTATCTCCTGGCCAGAAAGATTATTCCAATTCTTGAGGACTGCCAGGACACTCCCTGCTGAGTGTAATTTTTTGAAAATCATTCCATGAAAAATGTCCTCCCAGATTTTGCGAAATCCTGGCTGAATCAATTCCCCCCAAGAATTTTATTTCCTCATCAAGTTAATGGTTTTTCACTATTTTGGGTCATTCTCAGACAGGTTCAAACCTATCAGGCTCTGATCGCAGCTCCTACACGACAACATGTTGTAGAAGCTCTTCTTAAAGATTCAGAGAACGATGTCCCGGTGAGCTGGCCCTGGACCAAAGGCCCAAAAGATTATCGGGATAGCCTCAGTATTATTCGCCTGTTGCAGGGGGATTTTGTTCCAGATTGTAAAGAAATCCTGATTCTTGGTGGACAGCACGTCACAACAGGAAAATTACTGTATTCGCAAAAGCACGCAGAAATCCAATCCAGCAGGTTGGGCTTTCATGGTGATTGGGGCTGGTGTTGGCCAAGCTGGCTTTGCATTCCTGATGCGTCAGAATTTATTTTGGAGATACCTGTGTTCAACTTCCAAGCAGATGAATTATACCTCCTTCGATGCCTCTACCGGAACGAGATAACAAATCTCAAATACCTGGGCTGGAAGTTTCACGCACACCGCTCCGGCAACAGCCAGGACATCCAAGCTCAGTGGAACTGTGAACCAGAATTAAGCCAGAAGTTAGACGTTGAGGAGTGGTTGATCAGCGAAGTTGGAAGTCAGGGAGAGGAGTGGAGTAAATCTAATCATGCACAGAGGGAGGAAGACAGACGCCGTAGCTGGCTACAGCGTCTACGCTCATTCAAAACTCTGAATGTGCAATTCTCAAATGATCTGGATTGATAGAACTGTCGTCATCAGACATGAATGGATCATCAAATTCGTTGTTCCACAATGCCGTTGATCGGGGATCCTGAAGGTGAGTAATGGATCCTCCTTTTGCCAAGAAATTTGCTAAGGCAGCGTCGATTTCTTCTTGTGTGATTGCGTTTTTCGATCGAGAAATGCTCATATTCCTTTCCATTCTATAATAGCATTAAGTTTAGTTGAATCAGGCAAGATACTTTGCCTATTTGGAGCGCCGTGAACTCCGGCTTGAGCCAGTTCTTTGTGCACTTTTTGGGTTATTCACGACTTTGGTCGCCAGCGACTTCTCTTCCGAAGTCGATTGAGCCAGTACGAATTCACTGGCTTGTTCAGTTGGTTTGTTGCTCTGTGGCTTGGATTCCTTGTTTGCCAAGATGGGATCTACCGACTTCTGGGAATCCACAGCATCTGGGATAGCCGTTTCTGTCAGTGGAGCTTTGACTTCTGTCGAAACTGCTTCTTCCTTATCTTCCTCCACAGTTACTACAACGGTAGGACGTGCCCAGACCTTTAACGTATTTTTCTGAATGCTATCAAGTTGACCATTCAAAAAGTTTTGGGACAACTGCTGTGCTTTACTCTCTGCCTTTTGACTTTGCTCCGCAGCTCGTTTGGTCATCACGACAGAATGATCAATTTGCTTCAGAACATTCTCACAATAGTTGCTAAAGTTTTGCTGCAGCGTATCCCATTGTTTTGTGGTCTTAGGTAATTTTAACTGAAACGTTTGATTGATAGACTTTCTGACCGCCAGTTGATTTGTCAGAATTTGCTGCCCAATGGTTTCAGTAGCATTTTGGAGGGAGATTTGCGTCCGACCAAGACTCTCATATCGAGAAATTCTTGATCTTTCAAGATTTTCAAAAGCCATCTGGAGAGTCTGTTTCTGCATGGAGAAGAAGGCTTCGAACCCTTCGGCAACCTTGTCAGCATAGTTGAATGGAGTGAGTATCATATTCCACCGAAAGTTCGGTTAGGGGATAACATTACTTAGAGTATTGGATGGCTAAGTATTTTATTGATAATCCCCACAATGAAGGCTCATCACTTCGATGTCAAGAAATTTTGTGCACTGCACAAAATTTTTAGCAGTAATTTGCTATTTAAGTTGTAATACTTGTGTAGGTTGACTTACTGATTCAATTCCTCCCGCCATGTTTTTGCAGGATGGAAAGAAATCACTCGGCGGGCATCAATGCGGTGTTCCACTTTGCTCTTGGGATCCCTGCCAGGTCGGGCAACCTTGTCCTTCAGTTCAAAGAGCCCAAAGTTGGTGACCATCAGGTTGTCCCCAGACTCCAGGGTCTGGCGCATGATTTCCAACAATTCATTAATTAAGTCCTCAGCTTCACCCTGAGAAATGCCCGTTTCTAAACGGACTCGACGTACAACATCAGCTTTGACCATCTAATTACCTACGGCATAAGGATACCGCCCCATTAGCGTTGGAGCAGGGGTGGTGGAGGGAAGTCACCTTCGTACATTACTTCCCCAGCAGCATCGAAGTATGAACCACGTGCAAAAACACCAGCTCGAAACTCTCCCTGGTAGAGCAGGCGTCCTTCGTGGTCAAACAACTTTCCAGCGCCTTCTAGACGCCCCTCAATGAAGTCCCCGTCATAGCGGACCTTGCCGTTCTTCCAAAACAGCCTTCCTTTTCCATGAGCACGATTGCCTTCGATTGGTCCCAAGTAATAGAGAAACCCGTCTCGATAATAGCGCTCCTGTGCCGGTTTCAGGGATTCTCGAACAAAGATCTCCACCGGCTCAATGGCTGGCAAGCGAGGAAAGTCAGCCCAACAGTTCAACGGTATTGTACTCACCAGCAGGCTTAAACTCACGCCTAGCCAACCCATGACAGGTTTTGGTTTGACCATAAGCCGTCAAAAGCTAGTAGAAAGCCGAAGAAAGTGCAACGCTTGTGTTTGAAGAAAATTCAATTCCACTCTGTCCAGAGCACACATGCCCAAACAATGACGAGGTTGACTAGGCTGAGAAAGACCGCAGCACTGCCCATGTCCTTCGCCTTTTTAGAGAGAAGATGGTGATCTTTCGAAATACGATCAACAACCGCCTCAACAGCAGAATTGAGAATTTCAACGATCATCACCAGTAGCACACTCGCAATCAATAAAGCCGTACTGAGCACACTGATCGGCAGTATAATAGAGAGGGGAATCAGAAATGTGGCTAACCAGACTTCCTGTCGGAATGCTTCTTCACCAGTATAACAGGCGCGTAGCCCCTCCAAGGAAAAATGTAGAGCATTCTTAATTCTACGCCAGCCAGTCTGATGTTGAGATACCGAGGGGGATTCCCCTTCCATTGAATCAATCATGAACGAGGGGATGAGGGAAATAAAAGATAGTTATTTGCTACTGAGAAGTTTAGACCTTGATACTGACATTGCCTTTGCTGTTAGCCGCATCACCCAAGCCGGCTAAACCTCCAAAGTCCTTGATCATTTCCAGGGCCCCAAACATCAGAGTTTCAGAGCCAAAGTCTTGCATTTGCTCTGCAAAACTACGTTGGGCACTATCCTTAGACTCCATGTATTCAGCAAATTTTGGATTTTTCAGAAGCGCAAACGCCTCTAATTGCTGCTGTTCATCCTGCATCCGTTCCGCTAATTCTTCACCAAGCTCCCGAATGTTCTCTGTTTCAAGACGTTTGAATTCTGGTAATTCTTGGATTTCCCTGAGAGCCTGCTCATTCAGGGTGTTCAGGCGAAGCTGCAGGGTCTCCGCAAATTGCTCTGCGGCTTTATCCGTGAGCTGTTGTTTCTGAGCAACCTTCTCGTAACTAGACACTACCATCACATAGGAGCGTCGAAGAGTGATTGATTGTTTATGGTCTTCTGGCCCTCGAACATTGTTATAACGCGTATCTGGTTGGTGAACAGGCTGAGCCGCTTGTGGAATCGGGAAGGGCAACTTGCTTTCTTCTGTTTTCTCAGCTTTTTTCTGATTTGCAGCCTGGGCTGGGGCGGGCGTATTGCCTACTTTCATATCATTGCTCGTTCTAATGGGAAGGGACCAAAAGTATTCTAAAGTTCATACAAATTTTTGACCAATCAAGGCTCTAGTTCACTGTTGGCAAAACGCATTACACTACTCAGGGTTGTTGTTGGAAATAGCCAGAAGTCTGGTTCTTGCCCGGATGGTGGCACTACGTTTAACTGATGATCCAAATGAAGCTGATGACTGAAAGAGAGCAAAATGCCTGAGGCAGGCAGCTGAAACATCGGCACTATATTCCCATCTGGATAGGGACCCGTGTTTGTTCCGAGTAGCGTAGCATTTGGCAATTGACGGCTTAGCCCCACCAAAAACTGACAACCTGGTCCACACTGGTCATTGGCAATCACGATCAACCGCTTGTTCCATTTTGGAGATTTCGGTTTGCCTTGAAACAGAAATTTCGTCTCCATCCATTTGGTCTTGATCGACTCTTCTTCAAAACGCTGTAGCATCGATGCAAAAACCCCTCGCTGCTGAGCCAAGGCATCTTGCAGCCACCCTGATTGCGAAAGCTGGCGTTCCTGCCACTCCATTTGGCGCAACAAGCCTGTGATCGTTGCGGGAGTTTGCTTTTCCCGGACGATGGAACTTTGCACATTATTTCGTAAAACATCACGAAGCCAGCGCTCAATAAAGGAAAAGCTGCCCTGGGCATTGTCACGGACATCAAGGATTAGTGTTCGGGCCGAGCCCATTCTCTCCGGCAGCAAATAAAAATCTCTTACAGCCGTCTCTTCTTTGCGTCCATCACGAAGCCAACGAACATAGAACACCCGACCTTCATCTGCTTGAAACAGGGTTTGTCTTGGAGAGACCAGCTCTTTGACAATGCGTTGTAAGAGAAGCTCTCGAGTGACTTTTCGGTTCAACTCATCAACAAATTCACACCTGATTCGTTCTGGAAATTCAGATGCATAGATCCCCAGCATCACTCTTTCCTCACGAATTCGCTCTGGTAGGATTGGAAATAAACGCACATTTGGATGATTACATTCGTTCAGCCAGAGATTCGCCAGTCCAGGGAACTTTTGATCAGGCAGCACCCGAAAACGATCTCCTTGTTTAGCGAGACGCAAGTCTGTGAACCGGGGCTCGACTAGCGGAATTCGAGTCTGATAGTGCCGCCGAGGTAGATGGAGATCTGCTCGGAAGACGGGATCCTCTGTGAACTGCAGAGCTTCCAAGAGTTTTTCCTGAAAGTGCTGGGTCAGCATTGGGCGAGGATTTTCCAGCAACTGTGATCTTAGCTCTGAGAAGACTTGATCCCAATCATGGCCTGCCTGCTGAAGACGCTCATAGTGGACGTAGTTCTCTCGGATCAATTGCTTTACTGCAACAAGATCATCGTGCACTTGGGCAGGTGTCAGGTATGCTGGAGAACGACTCCATTCAATGGACTGAGCCGATAGAGAATGAGTGCATGTGCTGATAAACAGCCATCCCAATAAAATTAGGTAAAGTTTCCAGCTTGATTTGACCGTCATGCCCTGTATCTCCTTCACTTGGTACAGGCTGGTCGTGTTTGCTTCTAGTAACATTTTGTGTTTAAGAGAATTCCTTCTTTTATTCTCGCTCATCCACTTTGTAGAGCAGGGGTTTTGTCAATGAGGCAAGAGAGATTTTTTGTGCCTGATTTTCATCGAAATTTTCTTCAGACAAATATCTTAAGAAACACTGCTCTAAATTATTCCATTCCTTGTCAATAACAGCAAACCAAGCAGTGTCTCGATTCCTCCCCTTGACAATCAGAGCTTGTCTAAATGTTCCTTCGTAAGAAAAGCCCAATCTTTGCGCTGCCCTGCGAGACTTGATGTTGAGAGCATTGCATTTCCATTCATACCGGCGATAGCCATTTTCAAAAGCCCATTTCATCATCAGGAACATGGCCTCTGTTGCTTCGGTAGTTTTCTGCAGTCGGGGGGAGAAATTAAGATGTCCAACTTCGATCGTTCCATCTTGGGGATTAATTCGCAGAAAACTAGCGACACCTACGGCTTTTCTCATGGTCTTGTTGATGATTGCAAAGAAAACAGGATCCGTCCCATCTTCCACCGAACGCAGCCAATTCAAAAATTCTGATTGGGTTGAAAACGGTCCATAGGGTAGATAAGTCCAATTGTTTCCTTGCGGATCAAGCTGATAGGCTTCGTAAAGCTCCGCTGCAAACTTTTCAGCAGAGAGTGGCTGGATCATCACCCACTTCCCTTCCAACTCAATTCCACGAGGATGTGGAGGAATTACAAATCCGTCTACGATTTCACCCAACGGCAAGTTTGATGACACTTCTCCTCGCATAGAAAAACTGACGATTGTAGCTAGCAGAAAGACGAAAGGAATCTAAGGTAGACTACCTGACTTGCTAAACAAAATTCTTTGTGATGCCCTCTGGAACACAGTGAATGGATCTGGTAGCCTTTTCAGCAAAATCCTATGCGGTCGTGTTCATCTTTGATGAATGAGCTTTGAATGTTGATCAGAATCAGTGCTGTTCGAAAGGCCGGGTGTTTGGATCAGGAGACAGAAATTCAGGTAAGGGGTCGGTTGGCCTATTCACTTCAGGCAAGGGTTCTTGCTCACCTGAACAAGTAAGAATTACCGTTCGAGGACTATAAACTCCCAGAGTGACGAAGGTGAGTACGCCTTGACCGAGAGAAGTAAAGAAGTGAGATTCGTAAAGTCTGCCTTGGGCGCAATAATGATCAGCCTCAATTTGCCAATCGCCCACAAGTCCCCAGAACCAGAAATTTCTTTCTAGTCGGTGCTGCTTTGGAGAAGGACTTTCTGAGGGATATTGCAGGCGCACATGACACCCCCCAAGTGCTAGCAGTCCAATTAGAATCAAGGCTACCCATTTCATAGTACTGAAACTCACTTCAAAGATTCCAAAATTGTGATTCATGAAGAACATTACCCCGGTAGAGCAATCTTCCACCAAAGGGCTGCTCACCAAACACCATCGGGGTGAACAGTCGGTCTCCCTCCCACATTGGCAGGGATGTCAACTCTTTCTTAGAAATCCAGGCAAGGGTGCCTTCTGGACAATCTTCTCGCAAGGCACCCTGAAAACTGTTCGAATAAAAGACAAAAACGTGCCATTCATCGCCAAAGGGAGAATCTCCTAGATCCGGGAAACTCAGCAACCCTTGAAGGTGCAGATCGGTTAGTTTCAGCCCAGTTTCTTCAATCACTTCTCGACGGGCAGCTTCATGCGGTGGTTCATTGGCTTCAATTTTTCCACCAGGAGCCAACCAAAAACCTTGATGTTCATCTCGTTTCTGGCGATGAATCATCAAAATCTGCTCATCTTTTTCGATATAAACTAATACTCCTAAACGCATCATCACACCAAATGGAAAAAAAACTCAGACTCAGTAGTGAAGATATTCAAGCCTTGCTCAAAGGAGTCCCTGTTGGCAGCAATAAAGAAATGCAAATTGCCGACGACATCGTCCCTTTCGACCTGGCTCGTAAAAACCGCATCATACGTGGTCATCTCCCTGGATTGGATAACGTTCATGATCGCTTTGCCCGTTCTTTACAGCAAACCCTCTCCAATCACCTGCGACGCAGCTTTCGGATCGTGCGACGCACCACGGAATTAGTGAACTACAAAGACTATATCGAAGGTATTAGCTACCCCACATCATTGAGCCTTTTTCACTTACCACCATTACGTGGAACCGCTTTGCTAGGGATGGAGCAGCGCCTGATCCATTGTTTCATTGACCTGATGTTCGGGGGAGACGGACGCCTCCAAGTACGCGATGTAGAACGAGAATTTACCCGTATTGAATCTCAGGTTGTGGCCAAAATTGTCCATAGTGCCCTGATTGACCTGCGCAACGCCTGGCAAACTATCGTTCCCCTGAAGATGCGTTTTGACCGCACCGAAACCAATGCTCGCTTGGCCCAAGCTGCGAGTGATGAAGAGATCGTTGTTTACACTACTTTTGACGTGGAGTTGCATCGCCTACCGATGACGATGACCATTTGCCTGCCCTACAACATGCTTGATCCAATTCGGAATCGTTTGGACGGTGGTGCGGTCAATGCTGATACTGAACCAAGTCCGGTCAATCGCGCTCGCTTGGAGGCCCACTTGCGAGGATCTAAGGTGGAAGTTCGGGTGCCTCTGGGGAATGCTCAGGTTTCACTACGGCGCTTCTTGAAACTACGCGTTGGTGATCATGTGCAGTTGGAACAGTCCAAGGACGATGCTCTTGAGGGCTACGTGCAGAACGTCTTGAAGTTTCGAGGATTCCAAGGAGCGTATCGCGGACGCCGGGCGATCCGGATTCAAGAGTTCGTGGAGCCCAAACCTGGTTATCAGGATCTGTTTGATTTACCCTCGGAAGAAGGTCCTGTGAATTAGCTTGATCGAGGAAGGGAATTTCAATTTTTTGAAATAGATCAATCGTTCCGAGGCTTGCGTCGACTCTCTACTAGTTTTACTCCCTGCTCACGGCTTTGATCCACTCGATGGCGCAAATCCTTGCCCGTCCGAAAGACTGGGAGCTTCTTCGGGGGAACACGGACAGACTCTCCCGTCCGTGGGTTGCGGCCTAGGTAAGCTTCGTAGTGCTTGACCGTGAATGAACCAAATCCTCGAATTTCAACCTTATCACCCTCGGACAAAGCCTCTTTGATGCTGTCAAAAAAGATGCGTACGACCTTGTCAGCCGTCTTGATTGGACAATCGGTTTTCTCAGTGAGTGTGTTGATCATCTGTGACTTGTTCATGTGTAGCGTCCCTCGAGAGTTTGAAGAGGAAGTTCAAATTTTTTGAATCTACAACCTAAGGCAATGATTTAAAATTGCAAGCATATGATTCAACAGATTATTTTCTTTGGATTCAAGCCAGTGAAAACAGTTTTCGCCAAAATCTTGCATAAATTGCAGGTTATTTTTTTTGTAGACCCCCTTTGGGCTGATGCCCCATTGTTGATTCGATGAGCGAACCACTCTGGGACTTTACGCCCCCGCTAAGTAGTGATCTTCAGGATCGAGAGGTGTCTCGGCTTGGCAGTCGACTTTCAAACAAGCGAATTGCCCTGATTCTTTCCGGCAGTATTGCAGCCTACCGCAGTCCTGATTTAATCCGCGATCTACGTCGGGAAGGCGCAGAAGTTCAAGTCTTTGCAACAGCAGATGCCTTGCGCTACGTCGCTCGGGAAGCTCTTGAATGGACATCCCTCAACCCCGTGTTGACGGAATCTAGTCCAAACGCAGAGCATTTGAGTGACAACTCTCCCTTTTCTGCTTATCTCGTTGCTCCTGCCACCTACAACTTACTGAATAAGTTTGCCTGGGGCATTGCGGACGACCTGCCCACAGCGTTGCTTGCCTCCGCCCTAGGTCGTGCTGAGCGGGCAAAGACTCCAATTCTTGTTGTTCCCACAATGCACGGTTCTATGCATAACCAGATTCTGCAGGAATCCTTGCAGCGGTTACATGATTATGGAGTGACCGTAGTCCCACCTCGTCAGGAAAATGGTAAGAACAATTTGCCGGACAACGAGTTTTTAGTGGGATATTTGATGCGCTCGCTTAGTGCAGAAACTCTCAGGGGCCACCAGTTGATGATCACTGGAGGACCAACCCCGGTGTGGGTAGATCATGTCCGCCTATTTACTAATCGTTTCACAGGTGCGTTAGCCATCGAAATTGCCAAGCAGGCATGGGTTGAAGGAGCTGCAATTCAATTGATCCTCGGACAAGGGAGCCTTCCAGCACCAAGTTATTTGCCTCATCAGCGTGTGGTGGACTTCAGCAGCTATCGTCAAAAAGTGCTGTCTGGGTTGGATGATGGAACAGTTGGCACGGCCATTTTCAGCGCAGCTGTTGCAGATTATCAGCCTGCTCAGGTGTATCCCGGCAAGTTGCCCAGCGGCCAGCAACTCACGCTCTCCTTTGAACAAACCCCCAAGGTAATTCGTGAGGTACGAGCTGCTCACCCTCAGCTCAAAATGGTGACCTTCAAATACGAAGAAAATCGTACCCATCAAGAATTGATGGCGATCGCCCGAGAACGCTCAAGGGAATATCAATTGGTCGTGGCCAACCGTGGAGAGGAATTTATAGAATATGGAGATCAGGTAGCGTGGCTGGTAGAAGACAAGAAGTCGGAAGAGCAGGTGATCAGTAAGCCAGCTATCGCTAAGGCAGTTCTCGAACGTGTAGCGAGTTGGCTGTGAATGTCAATCACCTCTCCACCATGCGTTTTTCGCAATGGCGCCCCATCGGGGTCTGCGACAATGCCCCTGATGGTGAGCGCAAAGCTCGGATGTTTGCACGCGATGATTTGGAGAAAGTCCTTGCTCCAGGGATAGGCCGCAACAATTGGGAAGACTCCCTGGAACTACGCAAGATTATTGAACGCTACGCCAAGGATGTGGCGAAACTTTCCCCCAAAGCAAAGTTGCTCAAACGTCCAAAGGTTGCTGAAATCAGGTTGGTTGGAATGGAGTTGCGCTTTGCTCCAACACCAGGTCTCAACAAGGAATCCATCGAAGGGCAGGTACAGCTTTTCGAGGTGTCCTTTGAGGAAGGAGGCCCTCCTCCTCCAATGAAATGGCCTGTGGGTTGGATTGCAGTGATTGGAGCGTTGTTGATAATTCTCTCTGGAATGCTAATCGCGATTCCCCTGCTGCAGGAGGATGAGAATAGATCAACGGCTGCGCAGGATGTTTTATGTGGAACAGGTCGGGCTTCGATGACCTATCAGTCTCATTTGCAGCAAATGCTGCGGGAACTCGAACTTTATGCCCGCTCCACGCCCACAGGACGCAACATGAGCTACAGCCGCAGCGCCTGTGAGGATCCATCTGGCAATGTGCCCAAGGATGAAGCATCCTTGCTCCGCTGTGTACTACAGCTACAGCGAACCGATAGTGCTTTTCTCCAAACCCGCACTAGCGAACGCGCTCAATTCTGTGTCAGTCAGATCTGTGCGAATAGACTGCCTGAACACCAGGCTTTTTGTCGTCAGTTCTAACGAAAATTCTGCTGATATCAACTGGGAGGAACTGCTAGTTCTTCCCGTTTGCGTTGATAGAACCGTAACTGGAAGCGCAACTCTCCAATAAATCCCCGCAATCCATCAGACAATAACCGATCGTAGTTAGCCTCTTCCTGAAGAAAATTGAGCAGTTCCTCAATCAAATTTTCTTGGTCCGTGGTCTCCACAATCAGCTGACGGTCTAGAACGGATAACAAGTCCCGAAGCTCCCGATCCACCTTACGGAAGAGACTTAGGATGTACTCATGGAACTCCCGTTGACTGCGAACCTCAAAACGGAATTCCTCTGATCGAGTCACGTTCGGCCCCTGGAAAGTATCGCTGTCACTGACCTCAATCCAAGCCGTCACATTATCTCCGGCTCGTAACGGTGTTGCCGAGAGTTCCCAGAGATAGCTTTCCTGGTAGCTCTTGAAGTCTCCTTCAAAAGACTGAATGATCTCACGCTCGATGATTCCTGTGGCTTCGTTACGATATCTCAACAAAATCTGGCGGAGCCCGTAGTCGTCCTTGGCTTCCAACTCCACCTGCAGTTGGGACAAGTCAAAGATGTACTTATCAGGAGGCCAGAGGACCATCACTGTAGGACTCAGATCCGGAATCACCTCCACTGCAACACTCTGTTGACGCCACTCGAGAAAGAGAGTTCCAGTTTTCAGTGGTGTCAACGCCGAGCGCCAGCGCTGCTGTTGAGGAACCCACTGCAAGGGTTGGGGTTCACCCTGAATTGGTCGATAGGCACTTTGGTCGCCATCCGGTAATCCTTGCTCCAGAAAGATTTCCAACCGGCTTCCAGCAGGAATTTGCAGCTCGTTGGGAAGTGTGGAAAAGACTTCGGAATCTCGTTTGAGATACGCTGGATAGAGAATACGGTAGGAGTGGGGAATTTGTAATGCTTCCGCTGCAGTTGGGCCTTGGTTGACCAAATACTGGGGCAGCCACCAACCGCCAATCCAAACAACAACCTGCAGAGACACCGCAACCCCGACAAGCGTACGCCAAGGTGGCAGTAGTCGATAAGTCTCCTCACCTTCTAAGCGCTCAAGCAACTGCTTCTCAAAGCGTTCAAGAAAAATATTGGTAGTTTGTGAAGCCGGTGGATTCTCTCTGAATTGTAAACTGCTGTGCAGCGCTTCTGCGAAGGCAGGATCTTGCCGATAGAGCTTTTGCAGACAATCACCTGGTCGATGTAGCAACCAACTGCCAATCAGACACACGGCAAGGATTGCAAAGGAGCCGAGAAGAAAATTTAGAAAGGGAAGTGGGGTACTTTGGAGCAGCAGAAAGGCAAGCAATAGACACGCTGCTCCGGCACAACTGCGACCAGCAAACTGTAGCCGCAGATTCCGGCAATATTGATCAAACCAACGTTGGGAAGGGGATGCTTCAGCAGCAGGCATGAACTAGTTGATTAGGTTACCCCGCTCCAGTAGTTCCGCCAAGTCATCCAGCATGTGTGCAAAGACATGGGTTGCGTAGTCGATCTTTGTTTCCTTGTCCAGGAAATTGGCTTCCAGAGAGTTAGCTAAGTCCAGAATTGCCTGGGAGACCTGCAATTCGAAGCGCTCACTGTTTTCAAAGCCGACCAACGTTTGGAACTGTTCCAAGCTCAGGGCTTCGGTGGTTTCACTCATGAAAAACTCCATTTGAATCGGAACACGATCAACTGTGATTGACAAGCCGACAAGTCGGGTACGATGCTACCCCCCAGCGAAAGGTGTTGAACTTGCTTCGGCTGAAAGCAATAAACTCAGTAAAAACATCGGCAGCGATCCCAAAGACTTTAGGAAAAAATGCAGAAACTAATAATATGCGTCAGCTTGATGCTTTGGCTGAACACCTTACCCAGCCTAGCTCAGCAATTCCCGACAGATGGAATTTACCTCGAACACTATGACCGCAAGGAGTGCCTGGCACGTGTCGAAGCCCAAATTGAAAAGATGAAAAAGGCGATGCTGACCATGCCCAGTGGCCAGCACGATCAATTTCTAAACAGTCACAGTCGGGATCGTTATCGTACAGGCTTACCCATCACCCCCAATCAGCGGCAGCGAGTGTATGCACCAAAGCCTCCCAGCCAACCCAATTCTGCTGAAAACACCCTCCGTATGATGGCTCGTTTTGATGCAATGCGTCGCAGTTGTCGCTAGTTGATCTTGCCTGGTGGACCTATCCCCTTCTGCTGCTGGTCGGCTCCATCGCAGGCTTTACGAATGTCATGGCTGGTGGTGGATCAAATGCACTTCGGCTTACACCAGTGTTCCCCCAACTCGTGCGGAAGACATCATTCGCGCAGATGTCACAATTTTCCATGCTCTTGTCGAGGCGAGGATCTTTAAAGCCCCACTGTTGCTTCAGAGCAAGTAATTCTTGGGTCTCATTTTTTGAAAGGTAGCTGACACGGCCAAGGTCTTTGGCAAGCATGAGAATTTTGCAGTAGGCATCAAGAATTTCTGTCCACCAATATGCCTTTTCAACTGTTTCACCAAAACTCACAGTTCCGTGATTTGCAAGAATAACGACATTTGAGTCTTTCACGAATGGTCGAACCGTGTCAGCAAATTTCTGGTTTCCTGGAGTCTCATATTTTGTGATCGGTATGTCACCAAGAAAAACTTCCACTTCTGGCAAAACGCACTGAGGAATTGGCTCA
>CAJXNF010000010.1 GCA_913056375.1 uncultured Pseudomonadota bacterium
TTAGATCTCAGAAACAATGGCGGTGGTGGTCTTGACGAAGCTATCACGATGGCTGGATTGTTTGTCGGACGTAAGCCAATCGTCATTGTGCGTCAGGCCAGTGGTGCTCGGATTACAGTCCATCGCAGTCGAGAAGAAGCTATTTACGAAGGCCCACTATTGGTCATGCTAAATCGCTTCAGTGCATCTGCCTCCGAAATTCTTGCAGGAGCAATGCATGACTATCAACGAGCTATTTTAGTGGGTGACCGAACAACATTTGGTAAAGGGACTGTACAAAACATTGTGCAACTTCCTGAGGGCTATGGGGCACTGAAAGTGACCATTGCACAATTTTATAGGGTCTCTGGGTGGTCTACCCAAAATCGTGGTGTGGAAACAGACATGATCTTGCCATCCATTAATAATGCTCGTGATCTTGGGGAATCCACTTTAGAAAATGCGCTTCCTTGGAAAGCGATTTCACCAATCTCCTACACACCGGTCGGTAACATTCGACGCTACATTAATGAGTTACAGCAGTATTCAAGTGAGCGACTTTCCAAGGATACAGATTTCAAAGAAATTGAAGAGAATGTTCAGGAATTTTTGACCAATGTGAAACCGCTGGAGTACACGAGCATTTTGAAAATGCAGGAAGACGCAGCAAAGCGAAAAGAGGAGAGGGACGAAGAGATGGCTAGTGCCCGCAAGACGATGGAGAATACCACACAAGAAGATTCTGAGGAAGTGACGGCTTCAAATGAAGAAACAACCATTCGGAGTGATGCCTATCTTTTGGAAAGCATGGCCATCCTAGAAGACTACATTCGCTTGCAGCAACGTGTGGAGGTTAAGAACTAATGAGTGAAACAGAATTTCCTCCTTCTAACACTCTGCCAGTTCTGATTGACTCAGACCGAATCCGAAAACGTGTGGAAGAATTAGGGCGTAAAATTAGTGAGGACTATAAAAATCAACCTTTGGTACTGCTTGTCGTTCTCAAAGGTTCGTTTCTTTTCTGTGCAGATCTGGCCCGACAACTTTCAATTCCGTGTCGTATCGAATTCATCCGGGCCTCAAGCTACAAGGATGCGAAGGTCAGTTCAGGGCAATTACAACTTTCTGAACTGCCAGATCTACGGCATGCAAATGTTTTAGTTGTTGAAGACATTCTCGATAGTGGGTTGACTCTGCAGAAAATTCTAGAGCACCTACGGTCAGAAAATTTGGCTTCCTTAGAAGTTTGTACGTTATTATCTAAGCAGATTCCTAGGGATATTCAGATTGAACCCAAGTACATTGGTTTTGAAATTCCCAACCGCTTTGTTGTCGGCTACGGTTTGGATTACGCTGAGCGCTACAGAGAAGTGCCTGACATCCGCTGTTTAGACTGATATTAACCCTCCAAAAAGTCATCTATATGAGCGTCAAAATTCGTCCTAACTGGAACTTTGAATCTCAAGATGAGGCAAATCAACTTTTGCTGCAACTCACCCTGGAAAATCGAGCCTACCTTGAAGCAATCTTGCAGAATTTGGCCTTTTTAACAGCGAAATCAACTGATACAGATGTGGAAGAATTGATGATGACGCTATGGCAGCAAGTCAAAGATACTGGCAGTCAGAAATTTCAGGAATTGCAGCAAGATTACCACGCTAACAAAGTATCTAGTCAGCAAGATGAAGAAGGCTAAGCTCCTGATCCTCTCACTATTGCTGACAAATTCTTCTCTATGGGCTATCGACGCTCAATCCCTTAAAGAGGAAGCTTTAGGCTTGTGGGACAAGTCTAAAGATGTTGCTGATACAGTTGGTGAAAAAGTGCGAGATACTTGGGATGATAGTGAACCACTTAGGGAGGCGATTAGTGAAAAATCTGCTGAGCTTTGGGATGATAGTGAGCCACTACGAGAGAATCTAGAAGAAAAAACAAAAGATGGTTGGCAGACTGCTAAGGAATGGTCAACAAAAAAATATGATGAACTGAATCGGTCAGAGGAAAATCCTGACAACTCAAGTGCTTGGTGGAATTTTTCTGATTCAGAAAAGAAAAGTGAGGACGATTCAGCAGTCGAAAACTCTTTGAAAGAACTATGGGAGAAGACGAAGGATGGTTCAAAACAACTAGGTGAGAAAATCCAAGAAAACACTAAAAGTCTCTTATGAACAGACTTCTTCTTGGATTATGGTGGTTCTTGATGATCCCGTTTGTTGTCAATGGACAGCAAGTTTCTCTGCAGGCAACAGGGGAGGGACTAAGCTCTGAAGAGGCACAGCAAGCAGCACTCGCTGAACTATCCTTTAGAATAGCTGCTAATGTTGAGAGCCAGATTGATTCAACTCAAGAACTGCGAAATGAAGAATTCAACCAAACTGCAAGCCAACGGCTGAGCGTCACTTCAGAATTACCTATCCTTGGTAGTACGATTGAAATCACTGAAAAAGATGGAACCTACCTCGCAACTGCACGCCTTGACGCTAATACCTCTCTGCCACTCTACGAACTCAAAATTGATGAACTAACTAAGGAATTAGACGATTCTTGGAAGATTGGAACAATTAGTGATCCAATTCGTGCGATCCCCAGCCTAAAAGCTGCTCTACCTGTTCTCGAAGAACTACAGTTGCTAAGATTGATTGCACGCTATCTTGGTGCAAAACTACCTCAACTTACAATAACTGTCACATCTATTAATGATCGAATAAAGCAACTTCAACAAAATCCACAGACGATCGAAGTTGCAGTTCAGATATTGGCTGATCCATGGAAAGATCTTGAAAAGGTGTATGTCTATCCTCCAGTACTCCGTGGATCAGAGGAAATCACAGAGTTTGCTGCAGTCTTTCGCAGTCGTCTTGCCAGCCAACTCAAGGAAGTCAGTCGTCCTGCTCAGTCAAAATTTCTTCTCCGTGGTGACTACCTGATTACAGGCCGAGGGATAGACCTAACCTATCGGTTGCAGAATTGGAAAGGTGAAACTCTTGAGGCTGGAAGTGTCCAGTTAGCCCCTGCCGCGTACAATGGACTTGAAGTTGAGACATTGCCAAAGACTAAATCAAAGATAACTTCCACAACCTCTGTTGATCCAGATTCTTCACTTGCTTCCCTGATAGACAAGCCATCCAAGCCAGAAGGTCCTTCCTCAAAACTCTCTTGGACGGATCCTGTGACTGGAATGGAATACCGCTTCATTCTAGGGGGACAATTTGAGATGGGTGATATCTTCGGAGAAGGAAATCCTGATGAAAAATGGATTCGAAATGTTGTGCTCGACTCCTTTTGGGTCAGTACGACAGAAGTAACGCAGCAAGCTTGGGAGGAAGTCATGGGGAAACCAGCCAGCCGAAATGCTTCATCAAGATACCCTGTGGAAGTAACTCTCTCAGAGGCTAATCGGTTCCTCAAAAAGTTGAATGAAATCAGCGCAGGTGAAGAATTTCGCTTGATTACAGAGGCTGAGTGGGAATACGCCTGCCGTGAAGGGGGAAGAAAAGTTCGCTTTGGGCATGGTAAAGATGAAATTTCCGAAACAGAATCCGCTTACTCCAAGGTGCCCATCCAAGCTGTGGGAAATTATGCACCAAATAGCTTTGGTTTGTTTGATTTCAGTGGAAATGTGGCGGAGTGGACAGCCGATAAATATGAAAAAAGTTATCGTGATCTGCCGGAACTCAATCCGCTTTCCCAGAAAGGAAGAGGTAATGTGTTAAGGGGAGGTGGCATTGTCAATTTACTTCCAGGTGCCGAACCGAAGCACATCCGATGCAGTGCTCGCCAACAGTCCCGCAGCAGTCGGGATCGATTCGGTCTAAGACTTGTTCGAAAACATTACTGACGATCAAAATTTTCTGAAAAAAAATGGCATTTCAATTTCACAGATATATGCGTACGCCGCATTCGGAAATCTATGGTATCTTCATTAGTGACCAAGTTGAAAAAGGTCCAGTAGGAAGGGTAGATATTCATTACTCGCTTTACGGTTTAGTCAATGGGTTGGTGGTGATGGAGCAAGCTTTGTCTGAAGTTGAGACAGAAGAACTGATTGCAAAAATCGATGATGAACTAGTGGAAATGACCACAATTGATGACGAAAATTTTGAAATAACGGTAGCCTTTGCCACTAAGGTTTTGACCTTTGGCAAGGAAGAAAATGACGAGGAATAATCAAAAGCTATGGGATTTTCTTACAGAGTCCAAAAAGCTCATAAGAACGGCTTGAATGTTAGCACATCCAAAAATGGACTGAATGTAAGTTACACCTTGGATGTGGGTTTTGGTAAAATTAATATCCCATTGCTTGGAAAGCGCAAAAAATTGCGCTGGACCAACAAGGGAAGTGGGCTCTTTTCTCAATACCTCTGAATTTTCTTGGTTTAATTTGTAACCAAGTCCCCTCTTCTAACACCTCAAAATGAGCATTCTAGTTAGCGTCCAAGGCTTGACCAAGTCATATGGATTACTGCCCCTTTTTCAGGGATTGAGCCTGGGTTTTAACACAAATGAAAAAGTTGGGCTAATCGGTCCAAATGGTTCGGGTAAGTCTACGCTTTTGAAGATTCTTGCAGGTATGGAAGAACCAGACGATGGAGTTCTTTCTAGAAATAGACAATGTGAAATTACCTATCTTGCACAAACGGAAGCCTTCTCGGATACAGCTACGGTTCAAGAATGTTTGGAAGAGAAAATTCCCCAGCATGTCAGTGCTTCAGAGCGACCTTTCCGAGTTCAAGAAACTTTAAGAACGCTAGGTATCATTGATTCGCAAATCCCTGTTGGAGAACTATCTGGTGGTTGGCGAAAGCGGATTGCGCTGGGCCAAGTACTAATCCAACAGCCAGATATGTTGCTGTTGGATGAACCAACAAATCATCTTGATCTGGAGGGAGTGCTTTGGCTGGAAGAATTGCTAAAGCAGGCAACCTTCTCATTCGTCTTGGTGAGCCATGATAGAGAATTTCTACAGCAGACGACGAACCAAACGATTGAACTAAATAAGAGCTATCCCTCAGGCTTTCTAAGAATTGATGGTCCATACGAAATATTCCAGGCCAGGAAAGAGGAATTCATTCGGAACCAGCAAGCCCAGCAAGTCACACTGGCCAATAAAATGCGCCGCGAGGACGAGTGGTTGAAAAGAGGCCCCAAAGCCAGAACTACAAAGGCTCGCTTCCGTGTTGAAAATGCGGAGGTGTTACGAAAAGAGTTGGATCAATTAAGGATGCTCAACTCTCAGAACCGCCAGGTAGGAGTCAACTTTGATGCTTCTAATCGCAAAACTCGAAAATTGATAGAGTTACTTGATGTTACTTTTGGGTACCCATCGAAGTCACTTTTTTCCAAATTGAGTCTAACACTGCAAGCAGGCGTTTGCTTGGGTGTACTTGGTCAAAACGGTAGCGGGAAAAGCAGCCTTCTGAAGTTGATGAAGAAAGAACTTCAACCAGATCAGGGGGAAATTCGCTGGGCTGAAAATCTTAAGGTGGTGCACTTTGATCAACATCGCGATCAACTGTCACTGGACCAGACACTCAAACAGGCTCTATCACCTGCTGGGGATACAGTCATCTATCAGGAACGTCCTATTCACGTGGCAGCTTGGGCAAGCCGGTTCCTCTTTCCGAAAGAAAAGCTGACTCTTCCTCTCAGTCAACTTTCGGGTGGTGAACGTGCCCGTGTTTTGATTGCCAACCTGATGCTACAGCCAGCAGATGTCCTCCTACTAGACGAACCAACAAATGATTTAGACATCTCTACTTTAGAAGTTTTGGAAGAGAGTCTAATGAATTTTCCTGGAGCGATTTTGTTGATTACGCATGATAGGTATCTGATGGATCGGCTCAGCGACTACCTAATTTGCCTGCAGGATGATGGAAGTGTTGATTTTTTTGCGGATTATGCACAGTGGCAGCTGCACAAGAGAGGAAAATCTACAGGAACTGAAACCCAGAAAAAAAATCAACATGTTGATAAAAAGATTAGTTATGAAGACAGAAAAGAATGGCAAAGAATTGAAGGAAAAATCCAAAAAGCAGAGAGTGAGGTGGTCCAAATTGGAGCCCGGTTACACGCTCCGGAGAACCTAAACGATTTGGCAAAGCTACAGGAACTTTCTGATCAGTTAGTTGCAGCAGAAGGCAGAGTTCAGCAACTTTATGATCGATGGGCTGAGCTTGAGGAGTTGTTTGCTTAGGGCATTATTCACATTCAGAAAGGTTGAAATTTTTCAGATTACCTCATAATCCGATTGTACTAATCCGGAAGCAAAACTCTTGGTATGCAGGTGATTTAGGAAGATTTCTGGAAGCGTTTTTCCAAAGAGCGGTTTGCCAGTACCCAAGATGATTGGAATACGTGTCAGGGTAAGTTGTTTTACCAAACCGCACTCTAGAAACGATCTTGCTGCTTCTCCTCCATCCAAGTAAATACGCTGCCATCCTAATCCCTTCCAATAATCCAAAAGCTCGTGAGGAGTCAGTTTTGGTGCGAGCTCCGCCAAACCAGATACAGTAACTGGAAGAGATGTCAAAGTCCGACTCAATACCTGAACAGGTTTACCTGTATAAGGCCACATATCAAAGCTGAGAACCTTCTCAAAGCTCTTTCGGCCCATGATCAAGCAATCCATACGCTTGAAAAATTCTCCAAAGCCATAATCCTCATTAGGGTCATCTGAATTAAATTTCTCCAGCCAATCGATCTCTCCATTATTGCGAGCAATGAAACCATCTAGGCTGATTGCCAAGAAGATGTAGATTTCCACTTCTGATCTTTTTTGTGTGTCCATTGAGGCAGCCATGTTGTCGGAACTAGAAACCCAGTTACAAGATGTGATGTTGCGAGATCAGTTTCGATTTCGGCGACAGTTTGAACAATTGAAGAGAGCAGAACGTCAGCAAAGACTCAATGAAGATGAGCTTCTGAAACTTGCGATCCGGATTGAACGATCAAGTGCACTCCGTGGTAAACGAGCGAGTCTTCATAGAATTCCTGAATATAACACAAGTCTCCCCATTCTTGATCACCGAGAGGAGATCATTAGTGCAATCCAAAAGCACCCTGTTTTAATTGTAGCTGGTGAGACGGGATCAGGTAAAACCACCCAACTGCCTAAGATGTGCCTGGAAGCAGGCTATGGCATAGCTGGCAAGATTGGCTGTACTCAACCTCGTAGAGTTGCTGCAATCTCCATTGCCCAGCAAATTGCTCGAGAGCTGCAATGTAACCTTGGTGAAGAAGTTGGTTACAAAATCCGCTTCTCTGATAAAACTAGCCCAAACACACTTATTCAGCTTTTAACAGATGGGACATTATTAGCCGAAACACAGTCTGATCGGTTTTTGGAAAACTATGAGGTATTGATCATCGACGAAGCGCACGAGCGCTCTCTCAATATTGATTTTCTACTTGGTTACATTCGGAGGTTACAGCCGAAACGCAGCAATCTAAAGCTCATTATAACATCAGCTAGTATTGATACTGGACGATTCGCAGAGGCGTTCTCAGGCGCGCCAATTATTGAGGTTTCAGGCAGAAGTTATCCCGTTGAAATAGATTATCGCCCGATTGATCCCGAAGTTGAGAATCAAGGAGATTATACAGTTGAAGATGCCATGGTGGATACGATCAGGGAATTGCTAGAAACAACATATGATGGGGATGTTTTAGCTTTTCTCGCAGGAGAAGGGGAGATTCGAGAGGTTTGTCAAAGAGTTGGACAGGATAATTCCACGGTTCTGATTCTTCCACTTTACGGACGATTGACCCAAGCAGAACAACATCGGATTTTTCAGAACTCCAGCCAACGCAAAGTGATTATTTCAACAAATCTTGCGGAAACATCCCTGACAATACCTGGAATTCGTTATGTGATTGATTCTGGGTTGGCACGTATTAGCCGATACAGTCCGAAAAATCGGGTTCAGCGACTCCCAGTAGAGCCAATTGCACAGAGTTCTGCGCTTCAGCGAGCCGGTCGAGCCGGTCGAGTTGCTCCAGGTGTATGTATTCGGCTCTATTCAGAAGAGTCTTTGCAGAACCGGCGAGAATACGTAGAGCCAGAAATTTTACGTTCCAATCTTGCTGGTGTGATTTTGCAAATGCTCTATTTGCGACTAGGGAATATCCGGGAATTCCCTTTCATTGATCCACCGGGCAGTCACGCAATTCGGGAGGGTGAAAAACTACTTCGTGAATTAGGTGCCGTCACTGATAACATGCAGCTTACACCACTGGGTAGAGAAATGGCTACTCTTCCCATTGAACCTCAAACAGCCCGAATGTTACTGCAGGCCCATCAAGAGTCCGTCCTTAGTGAAATGCTGGTAATTGCAGCTGGTTTGTCAATTCAGGATCCAAGAGAGTTTCCTGCTGAAGAAAAAGAGAAAGCTCGCCAGATGCACAGTAGTTTTGTCAGCAGAGAGTCAGACTACATTACGCTGTTAAGCATCTGGCGGGCTTATCAGGCGCAGTGGAATGAACTGAAGACCGAAAACAAGATGCGGAAGTTTTGCCGGCAGCACTTTCTATCATTTGTGCGCATGCGAGAGTGGAGAGATATCCATCACCAACTCAGTTCTATTTTGAAGGATTCTGGAAAGTATCCTCTAAAGTCTTTGCAAGCCTTGCCAGTTGTCGAAGCACAACTCGAAGAGTCGGACGATAGGGAAGTTCCGAAGTTTAGATTAAATCGTCCTACCAAAGAGGAAACGAAGCCCAAGTCAATTTTTGAGGTCGGAATCGACTACGATGCCATCCATCGAGCACTTCTCTCCGGTTATCTCAATTGCATAGCTAGGCAGAAAGACAAGCAGCAATATTCTTCTATTGGAGGCAAGGAACTCTGGGTTTTTCCAGGTTCTGGGGTCTATAAACGCTCTGGAAAGTGGATTTTAGCTGGTGAGCAAGTTGAGACTTCACGTCTTTACTCAAGAAAGGTTGCCAACATCAAGGTTGATTGGCTAGAACAAATAGGAGGTAAGCTTTGTAAGCGGCATTACTCAGAGGCACATTTTGATCCTGAAACAGGGATTGTTCAGGCTTGGGAAAGAGTGACTTTGTATGGCCTGACAATCGTTGAAAAACGTAGAGTAAGTTACGGTCGAGTCAATCCAGCCGAAGCTACCGCAATCTTTGTAAGGGAAGCATTAATTGATGGCGGGTTGCGTCAATACTATCCTTTTTTCAAGCACAACAATGAACTGCGTGAACTGGTTTTGAGTAAAGGGGCAAAGCTCCGTCGAGATTTTCGAGAAGAGGTAGATGCTATGCTAGAAGCTTTCTACCAGGAAAAAATCCAAAATGTTGCGTCCTTCCATGATTTGAATCGCCTTCTGAAAACAAAAAGAAAATCAGGTCAGGGAAATTTTCTCTTTCTTGAGGAGAGTGAAATTACACCTTCAACACTGAAACCTCCTTCTAGTGAGCTATATCCAGACTTTTGGGAAGTCGGTGATCTCAAGATGCCCTTGCGATATGTTTTTGCACCGACAAAGGAACCTGATGGTGTAACTTTGCAGTTACAAGATGCTTCTATTCCGCACCTACATGAATACGCCCTAGAGTGGTTAATTCCCGGAATTTGGGCTGAGAAAATCCAATTCTTCTTGAGGGCTTTGCCCAAGTCTATCAGGAAGAGCTTTGTGCCACTTCCTGAAACCTCAGCAAAGTTAGCGTCCGAACTGAAACCATGTGATGAAAGTTTCTTGGTGAGTTTATGTCGACTGATTGAAAGGCGTTATCAGATTAAATTGAAACCTTCTCAATGGGCGGATGTAGAGTTGCCTTCCCATCTCCAAATGAGAGTGGAAGTCAGAAATGCTAATCAGAAGATTGTCTCAACTGGTCGGAATCTCGAAGAGCTAATTTCAAAGCGCAAAAATGAGCTCCGCGAACGAGGGAATAACAAAGAATTCAGGGAAGATTTAAGATCTTGGAAGGACGCATTGAAATTCTGGGAACTGGATAATCTTCAGAATTGGACGTTTGAGCGTTTACCTCAACGTATCGAACTTGAGGTGAATCACGGTATTCCACTATACGCCTATCCGGGTCTGCTGATTCAAGAAGATGGTAGTATTTTAAGAACCTTATTTCACACTAGAGATGAAGCTCAGCGCAAAACCCAACCTGCGATGAAAAAGTTGATGGCCTTGGCTGTGGGGCCAGAGTTAGTTTGGCTGGAGCAAGAGCTTTGGAAATTGGAAGAACTAAGAGATGAATACAGGCCTTTTGGAACCTTAGGACAACTAAAGCAGGGATCCAAACAAGCTCTGCTGGATTACTTGTTTGAGTTTGAGTGGTTAGAATCTGAAGAAGAATTTCTGGAGAAGCTCAAATTAGCGAAGCATCGGCTGCCAAAATTATTGTCACGTTACATTGAACAGTTGCGATTGCTTTTGCAGGCAGAACAGAAGACTCGTGCCGCTATTCGTCAGTACAGTAAGAACACTAATGATCTTAATTGTTTGCAGGATCATTTACAAAATCTAGTACCCACCAATTTTGTTGCAAAATTGCCTTACTTGCGTTGGGCTCATGTTCAAAGATACTTGAAAGGAATCAGAGTTCGCGCAGAACGTCTGGATCACAATCCTGTTAAAGATGAAGAGAAAAGCCTGCAGTTACAGCCTTGGCTTGAGGTCTACCAAGAGTTGAAGTTAATGGAGTTGAATTGGAATCAACGCAAGAATCTAGATGAGTTCTTCTGGCTATTAGAGGAGTATCGAGTCTCTCTATTCGCACCAGAGCTAAAGACTTCAATGCCTATTTCAGTCAAGAGACTGACACGCTTCCTTGAAGAACATTTCCCCGAAGCCTCACTTGTTGTTGCCTGATCAGACAACAATGTTCACCAACTTGCGATTGGGTTGCATGACAACCACCACTCGCTTAGGTGAATTGCCATTGAGATGAGATAGTACCTTTTCGTTGCTCATTGCCATCTCTTTAAGAGTCTCCTCATTAATATCTACTGCTACTAATATAGCGTCCCTCTTTTTTCCATTAACCATCAAAGGTACTTCAATGGTGTCCTCTAAGCACTTCTCAGGATCGAAATTGGGCCAACTGTAACGGAGAACTGACTTTTGGTCTGAATGCTCTTCTGGTTCGAGAATAGACATCATTTCTTCCCCAAGATGGGGAGCGAAAGGTGAGGTCAACAGGACTAGATTCTTCAAATAACTTTTTGGTAGTTTTTCTTGGCGGGCAAATTCGTTTTTACATTCAATCAGCGCTGCGATCGCAGTGTTCATTCGCAAACGACCAACATCCTCGGTTACCTTGCGGATGGTCTTGTGCATCATTCGCTCAAGTTCCGTGGATATACTGACTTCTGCATCTGGGAGTGTGACCTCCATCAGATTCCACACTCCAGCCAAGAAACGTTGAATTCCAATAATCGATTCCTGCTTCCAAGGCTTGCCAGCATCAAGAGGCCCCAGGTACATCTCGTAACATCGGAAGGTGTCAGTAGTGTAAAGATCACAAATTTCCTCAGGAGGGATACCGTTTTTATAACGTTTCCCCATTTTCCCAGGATCAATTTCGAGCTCATTTCCAGTCGGTTTGTGGAATGCCTTCGCCTCTCCATTGATGTGTTTTACCTCAACATCATGAATATCAACATAGGCCCCTCTGGTATCCTTGTAAGCATCGGCTGTGATCATTCCCTGATTGAATAATTGTTGGAAGGGTTCTTTAGTTGAAACATGTCCCAGGTCATAAAGTACCTTGTGCCAGAAACGTGAGTACAGAAGATGAAGTACAGCGTGTTCGGTTCCTCCCACATACAGATCAATTGCGCCAGCGGGTTTATGTTCTGGAGAACTTCCATCCAATGTCCAATAGCGTTCGATATCTGCGTTTACCATCGCATGATCGTTGCGAGCGTCCATGTAACGTAAGTAATACCAACAAGAACCAGCCCAGTTGGGCATTGAATTCATGTCTCGCTGAAAAACCTGAACGGGTAGACGTTCACCTTCAACTTCAAGAAAACCTTGTGATGCCTGTTCTTTACTGACCAAACGGACACATTGATTCGGTAGGATTACACCATGTACGTTTACCCAATCTTTCACGCGACCCAAGGGTGGCTCAGGAAGCGAATCAGGGTCTTCACTGCCCTTAGGTTCGAAATTATCTAGTTCAGGTAGTTGAACGGGCAACTCACTGTCATCAAGAGGGTAGGGTAGATCATTTTCGATATCAAAAACCACTGGGAAGGGCTCTCCCCAGTATCGTTGTCGACTGAAGAGCCAGTCGCGTAATTTATACTGCACTTGTGGTCGTCCTAATCCTTTCTCAGCGAGCCACTCACCGACTTTCAACTTCCCAGTTTCATTGTCCAGTCCATCAATACTCAAATTCTTATGAGCTGATTGGAAACAGGTTCCAGGCCCAGTATAGGAAGTTTGAAATTCTGTTGGGGATAGACGGTACAGATCCAGTAGTTGTTCTTCAGTCCAATCGCTTGCTTCTTCCTGAAGAGTCTCTGACTTGAGCCAGCTTAATGGAGGCTGAATTACAGGTACGATGGGTAACTGATATTTTTTGGCGAACAAGAAATCTCGTTCGTCGTGTCCAGGAACTCCCATCACAGCACCTGTGCCATATTCCATCAAAACATAGTCACCAATCCAGATTGGAATCTGATCTCCGCTGACTGGGTGAATTGCAAATCCGCCTGTGGGTACCCCGTTCTTTTCCAGATCTTCGCCAGCAGACATGGATGTAATTCTTGCGGATTTCTTTTGAAACGCGAGTACGCTCGACTCTTGATCTGTAGCAGTTACTTGCTGAACCAGCGGATGTTCTGGTGCCAGCACTAGATATGTCACTCCAAAAAGTGTGTCTGGTCTAGTTGTGAATACTGGGATACGCGCCTGCTTTCCGTTGTTTAGTTGAACTGGAAATTCAATGCGGGCTCCTTGACTTCTGCCAATCCAAGCCTTCTGCATCTCCGTCACACCATTGGGCCAGTTCACATCTTCCAGATCTTGAATTAATCGATCCGCATAGCAGGTGATTCGAAGGTTCCATTGGCGAAGTGGTCTCCGATAAACAGGGTAATCTCCTCGTTCACTGCGTCCCTCGTTCGTTACTTCCTCGTTCGAGAGTACGGTACCTAATTGAGGGCACCAATTGACGGGTGACTCCTCAACGTAAGCGAGTCTTGCCTGGTCGATAGCGCTTCTCAGTTCATCCTCATTCACCCGTCGACCCTCAGGAAAATAGACTGCTGGTCGGGGGATGCCTTCTCCATCAAGTAGCCACTCACCAGTAAGTAGCTTTTCTTTGAGTTCTGCAATAGGTCTTGCTCTACCTTTGGACATGTAACCATCAGGCCCCTGCCAACTTACAGTAGGATCGTAGTAGGAATGGTAGATTTGAAGGAAGATCCATTGCGTCCACCTGAAGTAATCTGGATCTGTTGTTGAGAATCGCCTTGTTGGATCATGGCTCAGCCCCAGCATCTTTAGTTGCTGCAGCATATTTCGAATATTGTTGTCTGTAGTAATCCTGGGATGCTGGCCAGTCTGGATTGCATACTGTTCGGCGGGAAGTCCAAAGGAATCAAACCCCATTGAATACAGGACATTGTAACCACGCATTCTCATAAAACGGCTTAGAATGTCAGTCGCAATGTAACCAAGTGGGTGTCCTACGTGTAATCCAATGCCACTAGGATAAGGAAACATGTCTAGGACAACAAATTTTGGCTTCTGCTTATCAAATCCCTCTTCGTTTGGGTTGGGGGTCTTGAAAATCTTTTGAGTATCCCAATGTTGACGCCATTTGGGCTCAAATTCCTTGGAGGCGTCCCGATAAGTTTTCATGAATGTTTTGCTCCAGAACCTTGACGGTAATTGCGGGGAGGGATGGAAAGTAATCGTTAGGGAAGGGAAGACGGGTCTACCCAGACCCGTCTGTCAATCAGCGCTTAGACAGCAGCAGCTTCTTGCTGGAGGGGAGTCATCAAACTTATGGAAGAAGATCTTGCTTCCAGTCGGTTAAGTGCATGTACGAAGGCGAGTGCACTTGCCAGAATGATGTCTGTGTGAGCTCCACGTCCTGTAACTTGCTGTCCCTCTTGTTCAACAGTTACACTAACCTCCCCTTGGGCGTCAGTGCCCCCTGTGATTGCTTTCACAACGTAGGAAGTTAGAGTACAGTTTTGTTCGGTAATCTGCTTGATCGTGTTCAATGCAGCATCTACAGGTCCATCACCAAAGCCTGCTTTGCGAACAACATCGTTCCCTACTCTCATTGTTATCGTTGCTGTAGGCACAGAAGTCGTTCCCGAGGTGACAGTCAAATGCTGTAGTTCAAAACGATTGTTTTGTTTACGAACGTTGTTGGTGATCAGCGCCTCGATGTCTTCATCAAAGACCTGTCGCTTGACATCAGCAAGGTGTTTGAACTCTTTGAAGATGTGATTCAACTCTACATCATTCAGTTCGAAGCCAAGTGATTTCACCCGCTCACTCAATGCATGTCGGCCAGAATGTTTCCCAAGAACAAGTTGACTCTGCCTTATTCCAACTGACTGGGGAGTCATAATCTCGTAAGTCAAAGCATTCTTCAGCACGCCATGTTGATGAATTCCAGCTTCGTGTGCAAAGGCATTTGCCCCAACGATGGCCTTGTTGGGTTGAACTGCTACACCCGTGATTTGAGTCAGTAGGCGACTTGTAGGGTAAAGTTGCTCAGTGACGATATTTGTTTGGAGGTCGAAGTACTGCTGACGGGTGTTCATTGCCATCACAATCTCTTCCATCGCAGCGTTACCAGCTCTCTCACCGATACCGTTGATCGTGCATTCGATCTGCCGAGCTCCAGCTCTCACGGCAGCGAGTGAATTAGCTACACCCATTCCCAAATCATTGTGGCAATGAACTGAGAAGACCACCTGATCTGCTTGATATACCTCATTTTTCAGCAGTTTGATTAAGTCATACATTTCATCAGGTGTGGTATAACCTACAGTGTCAGGTACATTGAGAGTAGTTGCACCGGCTCGAACTACAGCAGAGAAAAGCTTGACCAAGAACTCTGGTTCACTTCTGGTCGCATCTTCTGCACTGAATTCGACATAATCCGTGTGCTTGCGTGCAAACTCGACGGCTTCAATCGAGCGCTTGAGCACTTCATCCTCATCCATCTGCAACTTATATTTCATGTGCAGTTGGCTGGAAGCGATGAAAGTGTGAATTCCCCAGTTTTCAGATTCCTTCAGAGCATCAACTGCCCGCTCAATATCTGAAATGCTGGCTCTGCAAAGTGAAACTACCTTCGCTCGACTAATTTGTTGTCCAATTTGCTTAACGCTTTCGAAATCCCCAGGGGACGATGCAGCGAAACCAGCCTCAATCACATCTACTCCTAGCCGATCCAGTTGCCGAGCCAGTAGTAGCTTTTCTTTCGCGGACATGGAACAACCAGGGGACTGCTCGCCATCGCGAAGCGTAGTATCAAAAATGCGGATCGTTTCCATAAAGCTCTCCTCGACAGGAATCGATGGAACTCTGCACCATTACAGGTTCCAATGAGTAGTTGTGTTGCGCTGCAATTCCTCGAGAAATTGAGATTGCAACAAAAACTATAAATTTAGCACTTGCGAAAGAAGATTCAAGCATCATCAAGTCTTAAATGCAACTACAGGCCAGCCTGAAGCTTATGTCCTTGCTTGCGTCGTGCCGAGTCTGCCAGTATCTTAGCAAATTCTTTGCAAGCGAAAAGTTAAGATGTTCCGAATAAATGAAGACCCTTTGTGTTCCCTATTTGCTCAACTCACGTGTGGCTAACTCCGGATGAAATCAGTCTCTAACAAAATCAACTTCCCTGAACTTGAATCTCGAATTCTTGAATTTTGGAGAAAAGAAAACATCTTCCGCAAATCAGTAGAGGAACGACCGGCTGATAACGAATTCATATTTTATGATGGACCTCCGTTTGCGACTGGTCTTCCACATTATGGACATTTGTTAGCAGGAACAATCAAGGACGTGATCCCACGCTACAAGACCATGCAGGGCTATCGAGTAGAAAGAAGATTTGGATGGGATTGCCATGGGTTACCCGTTGAATACGAGATTGAGCAAACCTTGGGCTTGAAGGGACGTCCTGATATTGAGGAATTTGGAGTCGGGAACTTCAACGAAGAATGCCGCAAGATTGTGCTCCGCTATGCAAGTGAATGGCGAGAAACCGTAGAAAGAATGGCTCGTTGGATCGACTTTGACAATGACTACAAGACCATGGATCTGACATTCATGGAGTCGGTTTGGTGGGTCTTCGACCAGCTCTGGAAGAAGGGACTCATCTATGAGGGTGTCAAAGTGATGCCCTATTCATGGAGAGTCTCCACCCCGCTTTCAAACTTCGAAGCAAATTTGAACTACAAGGACACCCAAGATCCATCGGTTACAGTCCAATTTGCCCTAACATCAGAACCAAACACCTCCATCCTCGCCTGGACAACCACTCCTTGGACTTTGCCTTCCAATCTTGCGCTCTGTGCAGGTCCGAACTTGAACTATGTCTGTTTGCAGTCCCACGGAAGTGAAGAGAAGTATTGGATCTGTGAAGGGCGCCTTTCGGCATACTTTGAAGAAGGCAGCTATCAAATTATTAAGAAGTGTGCTGGGAAGGAGTTGGAGGGCCTGGCGTATGAACCAATATTCCGTTTTGCCGATGGGAGAGTCGATCTTTCTAAGGCACGACGTGTTTTATTGGATGAGTATGTCAGCGATGAAAGCGGTACGGGAATCGTGCACCAAGCCCCTGCTTTTGGTGAGGATGATCTAAGAATCTGTCAGCGTGAAGGCATTCCTGTTTTTGATCCTGTGGATACAGAGGGAAATTTCTGCACTTACATGGATTTTATCGCAGGAATGAATATTAAGGAGGCAGATAAAACGATTATTCGTGAGCTGAAAGAACAAGGCTCACTATTTAGGCAGGACACGATTCAGCATAGCTATCCATTCTGCTGGAGAACAGACACTCCACTGATTTACAAAGCTATCTCAACATGGTTTGTCAACGTCGAGGCAATCAAAGACCGAATGGTTTCTCACAATCAAACTGTTCATTGGGTGCCAACACACATTCGTGATGGACGCTTTGGCAAATGGTTGGAAAATGCTAGAGATTGGGCGATAAGTCGTAACCGATATTGGGGCACACCGTTACCCATTTGGCGGAGTGAGGATGGGGATATTTTATGTTTTGGAAACGTCGCTGATCTGGAGGAGGCTGTTGGTCAAAAAATTACAGATCTGCACAAACATTTTTTAGATGACCTATTGATCCACAAGAATGGGAAAACCTATCGACGCATTCCTGAAGTATTAGATTGTTGGTTTGAGTCAGGTGCAATGCCCTACGCACAACAGCACTATCCTTTTGAAAACAAGGAACTATTCGAAGAAAATTTCCCAGCAAATTTTATCTGTGAGGGCCTAGATCAAACACGGGGTTGGTTCTATACCCTAGTGGTTCACGCCGCGGCCTTGTTCGATGCTCCCGCTTTTCGTAACTGTATCGTAAACGGGCTGATTTTAGCGGAAGATGGCAAGAAGATGAGCAAACGCCTCAAAAATTATCCTGATCCAGTTGAGATGCTGGATCGATACGGGGCTGACGCGATCAGATTATACATGCTCAACTCTGTAGCAGTTCAAGGGGAATCTTTACGATTTTCTGAGCAAGGCTTAGTTGAAGTAACTCGATCAGTGCTCTTGCCTCTTTGGAATTCGCTGTCCTTCCTTTCAACCTATGCAGAAATAGATGGTTGGGAACCGACAGAAGCTAATCTAGCTGTAGAAAAAACGAATCCGTTGGATCGTTGGATTATGAGTCGTTTGCAAGGACTCATTGCTGAGGTTCACTCTGCAATGGATCTTTATGAGTTGAACAGAGCTTCTGCTCCATTTGTTCATTTTATCGACCTCCTCACAAACTGGTATTTGAGACGTAGCCGACGTCGCTTTTGGAAAGATGGTAGGGGTCAAGATAAGATGTCTGCCTATGCTACGCTGTTCTTGGTGCTGAGAGATCTTTCGAAAATTATCGCTAGCTTCGTTCCTTATGTTGCAGAAGGAATCTATGAGTCACTTCGCAGGGAAGAGGATCCAATAAGCGTGCATTTGGACTACTTTCCGGCAGTAGATGAAAATTCAAGGGATTCAGAGTTGGAGGCAAGAATGGATCTTGTGCTTGCCGCAGTTAACATGGGCCGTGCTCTTCGATCCAAGCATCAGTTGAAAATCCGTCAACCGCTACAAAGATTATTTTTGATAACACGTGATCCAGAGGCACAGAGAATCTTGAATGAACTGGACGCGCTGCTGCTGGATGAACTAAACATCAAAGAATTAGTCCTCACCGAAAATGAGGAGGATCTTGTGGGATTGAGCGCACAGGCAAATTTTAGAGTTCTAGGGAAGCGTTTGGGCAAGCGCATGAAGGAGGTCGCTGATCAAATCAAGACTCTTGACTTGGAAAACATCCGAAGATTGCAGGATGGAGGAAGTGTCACCTTACAACATACTGACGGAGAGGTTACGCTGACACTTGAAGATGTCCTTATTCAACGTTCACAGAGGGAAGGTCTGTTGGTAGAGTCTTCTGGTAGTGTAACTATCGCACTTGACACTCAATTGAATGAATCCCTCATCAAAGAGGGGCTTGCGAGAGAGTTTGTGAACAAAGTTCAGCATATGCGCAAGGAACAAGACCTCGCAGTCATGGACCGTATCCTAATTAGGTACAAGTCCTCAGATATTGTTGGCAAAGCGCTTGATGCTTACCAAGATTTTGTTTGCACCGAAACCCTTTGTGAGAAACTACTGCTTGAGGACAACCCCGGTAGTGAGTGGGACATCAATGGTGAGATCTGCACGATTGAATTACAAAGAATAAATCCTTCTCCTTGAGGTGACATGAAAAGATTGTTGATGTCCTTTCTGATTGGCTATCTTTTGGGATGTGCAGCTGAACATGAATCAATCGGAAAACTCTCAAGCGAGAGACAAAGCCGTGCTGCAAAGTACACTGAATCTGAAACCCAAAATGTACTTGTTTTCAATGAAAGCTCAGCGATTGTTGCTGAGCCTGAAGGAAGCTGGGATCTCAGAGTCAGTTCCTTCGAACCGGTACAAGCCATTTATGTCGACAAGATCCCAATGACTCTAGCAGGAGGATCTTATGATTTTCTCTTTAAGATACCCTACGCACTGAATTCTGAGGAGAAGAGTTTTACGGTTGAAGTGTATACAACGGAGGGAGTGATTAAGCGTGAAGTACTGTTGAAACAGAAGGCCTCCTAACCAAACGGAAACACATAGATTAAGCGATCTCTAGTGGAGGAATTTCTTCTTCAGGATCAGCTTGCTGTACCTTCTCAAACCATTCACTGAGCTGTTCTGCGTGACTGTCTAGACGAAATTTACGACAGCAATCAAGCATTTGCACAAAAACTTTGTGCTGAGGCAACATAATGATTGATTGCTGATATTCCTGAATTGCTGCGGCCCCCTGTCGTTTCCCCTCAAGCATCATCGCTCTTTCCAAATGCTGATTGGCAATTGCCAGGCGATCTTTTTGCTTCTGCAAGGCAAGCTCTCTCTCGAACTCACGAATTGTTTTTGGATTCCCGAGCCCCTTGGCAACTTCTAGAGCTTCTTCCAAGACTTCCTCGTCTGCTTCAACGCTGATTACAAGTTGATATCCCAGCACAGATTCTTGCCAGTTATTCTTGTCAGCCGCAATTCGTGCCAAAGCCAGCCATTCTTGGCGGATGGTTCTCATCCCATCTAATGCTTGCCGGTTTTTCGGGTCCTTCAGTAGAACTTCACGAAAGCAACTCTGAGCTGTATTCCATTCTTTGAACTCTAGAGATAAGGTCCCCAACTGTAAAAGTTGCTCTGGCTTCGTCATATCCAGTCTTAGATCATGTAGCAGCTCCCAAGCTTTGCGTCGATTTTTTCTAAGTAAAATTTTGGCTTCTTCGAACAATCCTGCAACTTCGTATTTTCCTTGTGACCGCCGCAGCATCTCGAAGCCGATGAAGAGATAGCGTCGTGACAACTGAATATTATTAGCTCGGCGATAGGCTAACCCTAAATTGATCAGGGTGTAGCGATGATTTGGCACTTTTGCCAGTAAGGCGATGAGCTTTTCAACGGCAATTTTTGGTTGCTTCAGGGCTAATGAACAAAATAAAAAGCAACGTAGGTTTGCATCAAGAGGGTTTCGCTGCACAGCCCATTCAAAAACTTTGAAGGAGACAGCTTGATTTTGAGATAGTAGTTGATAGCCAAGTGCACAGATCAGTTTGAAAGGTTCTTCTTTGTCTTGGGGTGATTGGGCTTCATTCCATGCTAATTTTAATTTTGAGAAAAGCTGACCGGGTTCTTTGGGAGTTTTTGGTCGTTTTGGTTCGGGTTGGTCAAATGTTTTCGGTTCTGGTTCCAGTTTGGCAGCTTCTTCTGCGGCTTCTTTTGCGGCTTCCCACGCTGCAAATTTTTCATTAAATTCCATGTCGATCAGTTGGGCTAGCTCATCCTCAAACGGGGGCAGGACAAAGCTGGTTCTGACCTCAAAGACACTGATTGAAAGCTTCGCATTGTCATCATACTGATAGCTGTGAGCCAGTGTTGCTGCAAGATTGTAGGAGGCCCATTCGTAGTCTGGATTGACCTTCAGCGCATGTTTATAGTAGTTCTCTGCTTGCCTTGGCTGAGAGTGGCGTCGACATAAATTTCCTAAAAAATTAGCTAATTCCGGGTTGTTGGGAAAGGAAACCAGTAAGCTCTGCCCCAGAGATAACAGATCCAAACCTCCTGCGGATTCTGCATCCTCAAATTGTCTCTTAACAATTGGTATTGATTGCTGAGCATTAATCTGGAGAGCCTTGTTGTATTCAACAGAGGCACGATCATAAAATCGACTGTCCAATAACTGTTTGGCCTTTTTGAGGTGCGCCTGATAGCCCTCATCCTTTGTCCCGCCTTCTTTGAAAATCTTCTTCAAAAATTCCATAGATACCTGTGGGGTTCTTTACTCGATCAAGATTCGGTCAGTCTGTTACTTGTGGAATGAATAGGGACTAGCATTCAGGATCTTTCACATATTCAAAACAGTGGTTTAATCTCATCAATCATTTTTGAATCCCCATTGTCCCATTCCAGTAGTGTATGACGAGTTTTGCCTTCTTCAAACTCCAATATCAAATATGGAGTGCTCGTCGCGATAACAAAACGAAATCGACTTTTTTCTGCAGGAAGTAGGGCTCGAACTGTCCATGATGCAGGATAAAGGTCCACTTGAAGTGCTTCTTGGGCACCCCATGGAGCTGAATAATTTCGTTTCTTGATGGGCTCTGCAATCATTTCCAATTGGCTCAGAGATTGAGGCAGTCCTTGCTCTTCCAATTCCAAAGCTAACATCGACGCATAAATGGGGAATTTAACTTCCTTATCCTTCAAGAGTTCAGGCATGAGCAATCGCATGTGCAACATAATCAACTCTAGAGGGACCGTTCCCTTCTCAAGTTGTTGCTTAAAATTCCGAATTTCGCCTGCTCTATTAAGAACAGACTCTGAAGTTGACCCCCGATAAGTTGTTGAGACTTGATAAACATCTCTCAGATCTTCTTCAGTGTATTCTTCAATCTGACCATTGTCTGTGAAAATTAGCTGTTTGCGAGTAAAGACTTCACCGTCAGGTTTAGTGTTGGCATTTTGCTCCACCCATTGTTTTTCCTCATTTTGGTAAATTTGGAGAAAATTACTGTAACCTGTTACCTCTTTGCGATCTAAGTTCCAATGTTCGTAGCGTAGAGTGGATCCCTCTTGAAGCAGTGAAAGGTAGTTATTCGCTAGTAAATTCTGGGAAAAAAGACTGTAAAAGATAAAAGACAAAATGATGAAACAAAATTGTTTTATCTGACAAACTGATTGACTATTCCGACAAACCATCTAAACCTTTCAAAATGATTTAAATTTCCAATTCCTTACTTTTACTCGGAGTCCCAGAAACCAAGTGGGACAATCAGAGGGCATATTATGGCGGTTTACGGCTACATTCGAATTAACTATCAACGCACTCAGCCTAAAGGTTTTACCCTTGAAGAGCAGGAGTCACAAATCAGACACTTTGCAGCCGCTAGAAATCTTACGCTCAAGAGAATAATCCAAGATGAAGCCGAAACCAGTGCAACTCTTGATCTGTCCGGTCTTGCTGAAGTTCTGCAACTTGCTGAATCAGGCGAAATTACAACTTTGATTGTTCCTCGATTGGATCGGTTGGTGCGAGTACTTCATCTTCATCAGCAAGTTTTACAGAAATTGTGTCATGAAAGTGGTGTCAATCTAATCTCGATTGAGGAAAACGTTGAGACAGCCACTGCCTGTGGACAACGCATTCTAAACATCATCGGCATTTTGTCGAAGTGGGAATCACGCAGAATTTCTGATAGAACTCGCGAATTGATCGAGAGAAAGCGTCGCATTGGAGAGCGTGTAGGTCATGCTCCCTACGGCTTTGTTTATCAGAATAAAAAATTGATCGCAGCCGAGGAGGAAGTAGAAATTGTGAAACTGATTCGTCAAAAACGAGAAATGGAGCAACTCAGCTATAGCAAAATTGCCAAATACTTAAATCAGAATCTCATTCCAGCAAAACGTGGTGGCAATTGGTATACGGAAACTGTCAAAACGGTTTGCACGAATCCTGTTTACGGAGAGCCAATCCGAATCAGAGGCCGTATGCGCCGTCCTGACTAATTATTTTCTTCTCCCTATTTGTAATCAAATATCCCAAAGCCAGCATAACAAGCATAATATAGATCCACATTAGCCACCCTGACTTCTCACGATACCAGGAATTGTATGTGGATAAATCAATTACCGCATCCAAATATCCCTCCTCGAAGAGTCCCATCCGTTTTGTAAGCACCTGGCCTGTGGCATCCCAGAACGAACTGTAGCCGCTATTCGTAGCAAAAACCACGGGCACACGGTTCTCAAGACTTCTCCAACGCGTAATCATTTCTAGATAGTCAGCGGCATTGGATTTTCCAAACCAAGCTAAATTTCCACTCAACACAATCAGGTTGGCACCATTCAGAACCATTTTCTGAATAATCTCTGGGGAGAATCCGTCGAAACAAATAGGCGCTGAAATCTTCACATCCCCAATTGGCATCGCTGTGAATTCCTGACCAGCCTCAAATTCTGAGATATTAGGTATCATCTCCCTCAACCAAGCAGCCCAACTTGGAAACCAACTTGAACCTGGAATATTCTCCCCAAATGGGATTAAAAAGATCTTGTTGTAGCGTCCGGCAACTTCTCCTTCAGGGTTAACCAAAACGGAAATCCCAAAAAAACGGTAACTACCGTCCTCCTGCATTTCCCAGTCCACAGTACTGAGTAGAATATAGACCCGTTCTTCTTTGGCAAAGTTTAAGACCAACTCTTTAGCAGAAGTATCTTTAAAAATTGGGGCTGGGAAGGTCGATTCTGGCCAAACCAGGACTCTTGGTAAATCTTGCTGTTCTTGATTAGATTTCGCTAGTGCCTCCCTCGAATCATCCAACAAAGAATCGATATTCCGACTGCGTTCCGAGTAAGCTAGATTAGGATTAGAAGCCAGTTGTGCTAAGGAGAAATTGGGTTGTAAAGAGACTACCTCAATCTGCGATTCTGACTTGAAATCCTGCAACTCTACTAAACGCCACCAGCCATAGGTTCCAGCTAGCAAATGCACTGTTATCAATAGCACTGTTGCGAACTTGACGCTGAACCACGCATCGTTTTGATGCTTGAGGCAACGCCAGGCCAAGATGAATGTAAGATTACAGCCGACACTCAACAAGCTAAGTCCTGAAGAACCAATGATATCAGCGAACTGCTCAATATATGGGACTTTGTAGTAAGTGAATCCACCAAGACTCCATTCGAACAGACGAGGATAGTGAGGTTCTAGAATCAGAATCCAAAGAATACGTACAGGCAGGTCCGCCCAGGAATGTTTAGGTAGAAATGGAAGCAAGCAGCCAAAATAGAAGAAGAAAATCAGGCCAACCTCGAGGCCATATCCAATAGCTGTGACTAAGACTGCTAACGGTAGTGGCAGATGACCATACACGTGGGCGCTGTTGGTGATGCAGTAGCCCCCAATCACGGCACTGATGGACCCCGCAACGAGACTGTAACCAAGAATATTGAAAAATGATTTGCGCCTCTTTTGGGGAATTGAGAG